>QVQF01000158.1 GCA_003584895.1 Methylococcales bacterium | reverse complement strand
CCCCCTGCGTCAGAATAGTTGTCGCCTCAAATTTTAAAAAAATAAAATTTGAGATTAGAAATGAAAACATATAAAAGATATTCCGCAGGCTTCAAAGAACAAGCTTTGGTAAAAGTATATAGTCGTAGCAATGACCAAACGATTGAGTTGATCGCAAACGAATTAAATATCAACGTAACTACATTGAAAGATTGGATGAGACAAAGTAAAAAGACCAGCAATAATGCTGCATCACCGACATCAACACGCCCTATGGATTGGAGTCCTGAAGAACGACTTGCCGCGTTACAGCAAAGCTATGGATTACTTGGCGAAGACTTAAATGCCTGGTGTCGTGAGCGTGGTGTTTTTTCTCATCAATTGGAGCAATGGAAAGCGAACTTTTGTAGTCATAATGAAGTAGATCGGCAACGTGAAGAAGTGAGTGCTTTACGTGCCTTGAAAGTAGAAAATCAAAGTCTTGAGCGGGAATTATTACGTAAAGACAAAGCCTTAGCAGAAGCCGCAGCGCTGTTGGTACTGCAAAAAAAGTTCCGAGCGCTCTTGGGGGGAGAGGCCGAATGACCGGCTACGAAGAGCGCAAACAAGTCATTACTTTACTCAATGACTCAATAGAAGCGGGTGCACGTCAAACAAAGGCCTGTGACGTGTTAGGTTTAAGCGAACGAACTTTACAGCGCTGGCAAACAGATCAAACTGTTAGCTGCGATCAACGCTCATTACGCAACTATCGACCACCCCAGAAACTAACAGAAATCGAGCGTGCACAAGTATTAACTATTGCTAATTCCGATGAGTTTGGTCATCTGCCACCGAGTCAGATTGTGCCTCGACTAGCCGACCAAGGCCGTTATATTGCATCTGAATCTACGTTCTATCGTATCTTACGTGCGGAGAAACAGGTGAACCATCGCCGTAGCGAACGACCCACTCAAGCACGCACTAAACCACGTGCAGTATGTGCCACAGCGCCTAACCAGCTATACAGTTGGGATATTACAT
>QVQF01000161.1 GCA_003584895.1 Methylococcales bacterium | reverse complement strand
GGGAACGCCCCCTTAGTGCACAATCAGACGACATTATTGGATAGGGTCAAATGAGGTTCAGACGAGCAATCCAGGGCGTTATAAACACGCTCTTCCAATTCAACCGGAGACAGTTTTCGACCCGGCTCTACAACTCTGCGTTTCCCATGTACCCATTTCGGTTCAATCGGATTCAGCCAGGGGCTTTTGGTGGGCAAGGGACACACCCAGATGCGAACACCTTGTCCCAACGTCGTCACCTTGCGATTATGTTCTCGAACCCAGTTTCGAACATATTTGCTGATATGCCAGGAAGCGTTATCCCAAACCAGGATCAATACCCGTTTACCCTTGGATTGAAGTTTTTCACAACACCACTCCAAATATTGAGTGGTCAATACACTAATTGGACGATCATCGACAAAACGCAACATGATTTCTTCGTGCCAATCATTCTCAGTTTGAGGGCAATGACGTACCAACAATCCATAACAGGCGAGGGCTTTCTGCTGCTCTTTCGGTTTGGGCAACCTCTCGATCAAGTGCATGACTTGATCGCCAACAACCCAACTGGAAAGACTTGGTTGTTTGAACCGGCTCCACCAACATTCATCTTCAAAGCCAATGGCCCAATCCGGATGGCGGCTGACCAACTGGATCATTCGATTTCGTTCGTTTTTTTACGCTCGTATTCGGCATCCGGACTGGTAATCCATTCCTTAGCCCGTCTCCAGTGCACTCCCAATCGTTCCAGTGTGGCTCTCACTGTCTCATCGCTGAAGCGCTGGTCCGTGATCCCTTTGTCATGGCAGACTTCGGCTGCTAATTCCAAAGTCCAGACACTGGTGCTTTTTCCATACTCGCGTGGACTGTGGTGCAACAAATCTTTCAGCTTTTCTGCTTGCTCGAGTGAAAAAGCGGCATGCACTTCTTTGGGACGCCGAGATTTGGCTTTGAGTACATTTATTCCGTGTTCTTCAAAGGCCCGGATGACGCGTCGAACGTTCTCACCGCTGCATCCCAATTCGCGACCTATGGCTATGGCATGCTCTCCGCGAGAACTGGCTAAAAGCATTTGGCATCGGCGCATTACAAATGCTTCTGAGGAGCGCAATCCTGCTTCAAGTCGCTTGCGTTCTTCTTCTGTTATCGTTCGGACAAAGATTGGTTTTCGATTATTCATACCTCCATTATACATCTCTTCAACTATTCAGTTCGGATCATGCACTAGG
>QVQF01000001.1 GCA_003584895.1 Methylococcales bacterium | reverse complement strand
CAGCATGGCGGGCGCGAGACCCGCGGCTTGTCCGGTGGCCAGATCCTGGGCGTTGGCGGCTTGGATGGCTCCCGCCGCCCGCTCAATGCCCTGCGCCATCGCGAGCAGGAGTTTATTTTTCGCTGCGGTATCAAGCTTGGCCAGGGCTCGCGCAGCGGCCCGGGAACGTTCGGCCAGTTGCCGCATTTCTTGATTCAGGTTCATTTAAATCGCTGCTTTCTATGGAGTGCGGTGACTTGTCACCGCTTTGCCGTTGATCCGGTCTCGAAAGCGCCGGCAAGTCGGGGCACTCCAAATCATAAGACCACCAAGTCATCCCGATGCACAATGACGCTGCCGTCCCGCACAATCCCGAGCGCAAACTCATTCCCCGCGGTGTCGTGGATGCTCACGATATCGCCGGCCGCAAATTTACCGTCGGCCCGCACCACACCTTTGGCCAGGAGACTTTTGCCGGCGCTGCAGACAGCCGTGCGCGCCCCCTCATCAACTACAAGAACGCCGGCTGGTTTTTGGAAAAATGCGATCCACCGTTTCCGACTTTCGAGCTTGCCGGTTTTCGGCAGAAAAATCGTGCCGGTATCCGTGCCCGCAACCAGTTCGGTAATCACGTCAGCACGGTCGCCATCGGCAATAATCAACGGAATACCGGACCGGACACAAATCTTGGCGGCGTCAATTTTGGATTTCATGCCGCCCACACTGGTGACACGGTCGGTCCCGCCCGCCAACGCTTCAATTTCGCGGGTGATTTCCGCAACGACCGGAACGACTTGTTGGTTTCGGTCGAGCAAGCCAGCCACGTGTGAAAGTATAATGAGCAGATCCGCGTCAATCAGCGTGGCGGTGAGGGCGCCCAAGCGGTCGTTATCGCCGAATTTGATTTCGTCCACCGCAACGGTGTCATTTTCGTTGATGATGGGAATGATGCCCCGCGCCAGCAACGTGTCGAGCGTGTTGCGGGCCGCCAGATGCCGCGGCCGGGTTTTCAGGTCGTCATGAGTCAGCAGAATCTGGGCGACATGCAGGCCGAGCTTGCCGAAGGCCTGGTCGTAAACAGCCATTAATTTTCCCTGGCCGATCGCCGCCGCCGCTTGCAGCGAAGGTAAATCCTGCGGCCGTTTGGTAAAGCCGAGTGCGCCCATGCCGGCCGCAATGGCGCCCGAACTGACGAGCGTCACCTGGCGGCCCTCGGCCCGGAGTGCCGCCACTTGCCGGGCCAGTCGTTCAATGGACGGTAGCGCCAGCCGATTGTGATCGTCGGTCAGCAGGCCTGTGCCAAACTTAACCACGAGGCGGCGGACATTGGCGAGGATTTCGCGGCGC
>QVQF01000191.1 GCA_003584895.1 Methylococcales bacterium | reverse complement strand
GGGGGGTGTAAGGAATTTTGTGTAAATGGTCATTTTGCAGGACACTGTAATTTTCTGAAAAGGATTAAAAATGACAACACGAAAAGCTTTATCCAATGAATTAATTGATAGCTTATTATTGGACTATAAAAAACCAGAAGACTTGATTGGTGAGAATGGCTTATTAAAACAACTCACCAAAGTTTTGATTGAGCGTGCCTTACAAGCTGAAATGACGGAGCACCTAGGACATAGTCTGCATGCGCCAGTTATTAACGCTAGCGGCAATGCACGTAACGGTAAAAGTCGTAAAACGCTTAAAGGTGACTTTGGCGACCTACCGATTGAAATTCCTCGAGATCGACATGGCAGTTTTGAGCCGCAACTCATTTCTAAACATCAAACACGTTGGACTGGGTTTGATGACAAGATTATATCCCTTTATTCACGAGGTATGACTGTCCGTGAAATACAGCAGCATATTGGCGAAATGTATGGCACTGACATCTCATCAACACTTATTTCATCAGTCACTGACGCTGTGATTGATGAGGCCAGGCAATGGCAATCAAGGCCCTTAGATGCCGTATATCCTGTCGTTTATTTAGATTGCATTCATGTCAAAGTGCGTGACTCTGGGACTGTTCGTAATAAAGCGATATACCTCGCTATTGGCATCAATATGCATGGAGAAAAAGAAGTGTTGGGCTTATGGATTGCTCAGACTGAAGGGGCTAAATTTTGGTTAAGTGTAGTTACGGAGCTAAAAAATCGTGGCTTACAAGATATCTTTATTGCTTGCGTGGACGGTTTAAAGGGCTTTCCTGAAGCGATTGAAGCTGTTTACCCACTTGCCACTGTACAACTCTGCATTGTGCATATGGTACGCAATAGTTTAAATTATGTAGGCTGGAAAAAACGCAAAGAAGTCGCAGCAGATTTAAAACGGATTTATGCAGCCACTACTTCAGATGAGGCTGAGCAACGTCTCTGTGAATTTGAAGATAAATGGGATCAAGAGTTTCCGCCGATTGCTAAATCTTGGCGTAATAATTGGTCTAGAATCATACCCTTCTTTGATTATCCACCAGAAATAAGACGAATTATTTATACGACTAATGCGATTGAGTCGGTGAATATGAGTTTGCGGAAAGTGACAAAAAGTCGAGGCTCTTTTCCACATGATGACGCTGTGACTAAATTATTTTATTTAGCGCTGCGTAATATCAGTAAAAAATGGACACAGCCACTACCTGATTGGAAGCCAGCTTTAAACAGGTTTACTATTCAATTTGAAGGCAGAATGCCTCAGCAGTAATTAACCCCATTTACACAAAATATGGGACACCCTC
>QVQF01000002.1 GCA_003584895.1 Methylococcales bacterium | reverse complement strand
AATGGGATGGACCCCTCCCACCTATCGGCATCAATGTGCCAAACTGATATGATATTGCCATCAGATAAACAGAAGAGGAGTCCGAGATGAATATTAAACGAGTAGGTATAGATTTGGCAAAAGATGTTTTTCAAATCCATGGCGTAGATAGTCAAGAAAAGGTCATCGTACGTAAACAGTTACGAAGATCGCAAATGCTCGCCTATTTTGGAAAAATACAGCCTTGCTTAATTGGCATGGAAGCCTGTGGCGGTGCACATTACTGGGCAAGAGAGTTACAAAAGCAGGGTCATACGGTCAAGCTTATGGCGCCTCAGTTTGTAAAGCCTTACGTTAAAAGCAACAAAAACGATGCTAATGATGCCGAAGCTATCTGCGAAGCGGTTGCACGACCCACCATGCGTTTTGTTGCCATTAAAACATTAGCTCAACAAGACATCCAAGCAATTCATCGTATACGAAGTGAATTGATCCGTCATCGTACTGCGAAGGTCAATCAAATCAGAGGTCTGTTGGCTGAATATGGTCTTACTGTTGGTCGACGAGTCGACGTACTGCGTACCGCTTTGCCATTATTGCTTGAAGATGCCATCAATGGCTTAACGCTGGATTTTAGAATGCTTCTTGAAGACCTAAGGCAAGACCTCGTCCAATTAGATCAGCGCGTTGACGATATGGATGCAAAAATAAAGCTGCTGGCCAGTAGCCACAGTGAAGCCAAACGCTTATTAGCAATACCTGGAATTGGACCTATTACTGCGACAGCTTTAATCTGTGCGATAGGTGATGGCAGCCAATTTAAACGGGGGCGTGATTTTGCTGCTTGGTTAGGTCTTACACCCAAACAACACAGTAGCGGTGGTAAAGAGCGCTTATTGGGAATTAGTAAGCGGGGTGATAGTTATTTACGAACCTTGCTGATACATGGCGCACGATCCGTACTAAGAGTAGCTGGCAACAAAGATGATCCGCGCAGTCGCTGGCTACAAAGTTTATGTGCCAGGCGCAATAAGAATATTGCAGCAGTGGCATTGGCTAATAAAAATGCACGAATTGTCTGGGCGTTAATAGCCCGACAAACAGATTTCCTGCCGGAGGCGAAACCTGCTTAAGCTCGAAGGCAAGCCTTCAAGCTTAAGCAGGTTTATAGAAAGGAATCGTTCATTCACGATTGTTTAGCATAAATGACTAATGGAAAACAGGTCGAACCGGCGTTTGCAAAACCAGATCATTCCGATGTGCTTTGAGCACGACATGCCGATTAGGAGCGAACGCGCGAATAGCCCATTATGGCCAGAGTATAAAAACTCAATTAACAGGCCGAATATACGTGTGCAGTCGTACCCCACAATCCAGAAGTGATGAAATGCTTGCAAAACGGGAGGTGTCCATATACGGGATGACG
>QVQF01000003.1 GCA_003584895.1 Methylococcales bacterium | reverse complement strand
CAGGCCCAAGACAATGATCAGAATCGACAAGATTACCAAATATAGCTTACCTCTCATGACACTGCTCCTTTTCTGTCGAGTCTCCTCGACACAACGTGTTGTTTTTGAGCGCTAACCTAATCTCCCAACTAATATATAAAAATATAGCGCGACGGTCGCCTGATGCAAGCCGAAATCAAAACGGCTGCCCGGGTCAGCCGAGCTTTCCCAAAGACTGTGTGGCTCTGACAGAGCTTCCGCTTAATGCGCTTTCGGAACAGCGGCTTCAATGCGATGCGGCCGGCCGAGCACATCAATCTCGTAGCGTTGTCCCCGCCACGTAATTGTGCGTTCCGACAGGTATCCCACAATGCCGAACACAATCGCCAACACCAATGCCAAGATGCCCAGCGTGACGGAGACAGGGCGCTTCCTGGGATGGCGTTCGGGGGTCCGATCCAAGAACGGCCAGATCAAGAGCAGCGTTTGTGGAATCAGCGACACAAACAATCCAATGGTTTTCGGGAAATATTTTAATAACTGGTAGGTCGAGAGGAAATACCATTCGGGCTTGATCCCTTCGGGCGTGACGAGCGCGTCGGCCTTCTCACCCAACTCGACGGGCCAGACCACAATCAGCGTCACCAGCGTTCCCAGCAGCAGGCAAAGAATGACCCCTTCCTTCAAAACATGGTGCGGGAAAAACGGCACGGCTTTATGCTGGTCGATTGGTTTCTCTTCGCCCACCTTCTCCATCGTTGCCAAACCTTGCACGCGCATCAAGAAAAGATGGATCGCAATCAAAGCCGTCAACGCCCACGGCAGGATCACAACGTGCAAGACATAAAACCGCGCCAAGGTTTCGCCGGTAATTCCTTCGCCGCCCCGGAGGAGTGTCCGCAGATACGGGCCCACAAAGGGAATGGCGCCGGTAATCTCGGTGCCCACGGTCGTCGCCCAGTACGAAAGCTGGTTCCACGGCAACAGGTAGCCGGTAAAACCGAAGGTGACCGTGCAGCCAAAAATAGCGACGCCCAACACCCAGGTTAATTCGCGCGGCTTCTTGAACGCGCCCATGAAAAACGTGCGGATCATGTGGATCAACACGCACAAAATCATCAACGTCGCCCCCCACGCGTGCAACCCGCGGATAAACCACCCAAAATGAGCCTTCGTCATGATGAACCGGATGCTCTCGAATGCCGTGCTCGTCGTGGGCCGGTAATACACCATCAACAAAATACCGGTGACCACCTGATTGATAAACAGAAACAGCGACAAGCTCCCAAAGGTATGCCAAAAACCGGTCGCTTCCGGCAGGGGCTTGTGCGTTTGCTCGTCAATGAATTGTTCGGCCACATCGACGGGTAAACGTTGGCCCAACCAGCCGCGAATTTTTGGTGCTAATTGCTGTAGGTTCATGCGGATTTCACCATG
>QVQF01000006.1 GCA_003584895.1 Methylococcales bacterium | reverse complement strand
CCCAATGTCATTAAGTTAAGAAATAACTCATTGATTTACTTAGCTCTCTTGTAATTGCAATAAAAAATTCTGTTTTTCGATTTTGAAGTCGATCTGCTATAACTTCTTCCTCTACGTATAGGCTCTATGGAACGGGCTATGTAATCAATCAGCGCCTCAAGTTTGCCCTGCAGTTTACGAACTGAAAGCAGAAGGAGTTCAATCAGAGTATTTTTCATTTTGGAAAGTGCCTGTGCAAAGTTGACTTGGTATTCGTGTTTGCGATGAGCCGTTGCTTTATCAACCTGTTGTTGAGCAGCATTGGCGACCATAGCAGTAAGATTGGTCGAGAGGACCTTGGCATAAAAATCCTGTTTAACCGACAAAACTGATTTGCCGGAAAAGTTCTCGATTTCTACCCACTGCTTGAGGCGTTTGTAATTTTCTTCGGCACCCCATCTTAGGTGATATAGTTCCTTAAATTCACAGGCAGGGAAGGCTTGCTCATCCATCAGGTTAGTAATCAGTACTTCAACTTCACCATCCTCGAGCTCAACGCGTATCAGACGGAGCTTGAGAGGTTTCGTCGGCAAGCCTTTTTCTATGCATTGATTGACTGAGCACTTGTTGGCTTTGAGGGTAATCACAGATTGTATTTTGCCGCTCTTGGCAAACTCTTTGTAGAGTAGGCCTTGGTTGCTTTTGGCACGCATACAAAAATACCGATCTGTTGCCTCATAAAGGGCGTACAACCAAAAAGCATTATAACCCCTGTCTAAAATGGACAGATCCTTAGGGTGCGCATAATTTAAATGGGCCGCAGCACACTCCCGTTCAGATGCGGTTGTGTGGTTGATACTGGAATCAATGCTGATGTGGTTAAGGACATCATAGTAAACGGACACAAGTGCCAAGGCACAGTCTTTCTGATTATCCTTACCAGGATTTACCCCAAAGGCATTAATAATATTAGGTTCATTTGGAACCCTGAACTGCGAGCCGTCAATGGCGCAAAGCCTGAAGCCATGCCAGGTTTTGAATTCAGGATGGGTGGCATAATAAGCCTCAACCGCTTGCTGATTAAGAGCAATGAAAGCCGTATAAGAAAGCTGTTTACGTGCTTGGCTTAGCGCGGACTTGGTAACCATTTGAAATGGTAGATTGTCGGGGGTCGCTATGTTAAAAAAGTTATCTAATTCTTGCTGATAGGAACCCTTCGTTAAGTTCAGAAAGTACGTGAGCAGTGTTGGAAATGAGAGTTTGCGAGTTCTGCTGAAACTGGTTTCAGTAAGGCGGTGCTGTATTTTGAAGGTTTCGCTGGAGAGGGTTTCGTTAAGTAGATTATAAATATATTCTAGTAAAGAGCTTTTTTTTCTGTCATTCGAACGTCCTTTTATATTTTTTTATATGAAATAAATCATATCACATTCAATATGTTAGAGCTTAACTTAATGACATTGG
>QVQF01000033.1 GCA_003584895.1 Methylococcales bacterium | reverse complement strand
AGGCATGGTTTATTTATCTCTGGAAGTTATCATAAAGGTGAATAGCGAATAGATCACTAGTGGATATCTCAGAGAGTTATTACTCTAAAACATCTACATATAGTTAATTTTTAAAACCTAGACACAATATATAGTGTTTATTGAAAGAAACAACTGATTTGTTGGCTAAACTGATAAGCATTATATCAAAGCCTTTCTAGGTGCTTGTTTTGTAAGCTATGGACCCCTTAAAGTTAATATGTTCTATGCAAAAAAGTTTCTTACCGTCCATTCATGGACGCAAATGAAGACCGATCATCCAAGAAAAAATCATTAACGATACTGCACTAATCAATTCTGCAAGGACAATAGAAATACTTATTAGCTGAAGATGACGATTTTTTTCGCTGCGGATTGTTCATGAGGGCGAGAAATAAAACTAATTGACCGTATCCTATACTTGCTCACTGCTGGCTTATCATTGCAATGGTTTATAATATTGAATTGTAACTGATGCTGACACTATCATGAATGCTAAAATAACTCCGTCCAACGAAAGACCTATCGCCGTATTTGATTCTGGCGTGGGTGGCATTTCAGTTTTAAAACATATTCACGCATTAGTACCAAACGAACAATTAATCTATGTGGCAGATAGCAAGCATGCCCCTTATGGCAACAAGACTCCCCTAGAAATTCAAGAGCGCTGCTTTAAAATCGCAGATTTTTTAATTGCACAAGATGTAAAAGCCTTAGTAGTAGCCTGCAATACCGCAACTGCCGCAGCGATTGATGTATTACGCTTGCGATACACTTTACCTATCGTTGGCATGGAACCTGCCGTTAAACCTGCCGCGGCAGCCACTAAAAATGGCATAATTGGTGTACTGGCCACAACAGGCACGCTTAAAAGTGCACAATTTGCCGCGCTGCTGGAAAGTTACGGTAGAAATGTAGAGGTGGTTACGCAAGCTTGCGTCGGCTTAGTGGAATGTATAGAGCGCGGCGAGTTAAACGCCAAAAATACTAAAGCCTTAATTCGGCAATATTGTGCGCCATTACTAGCTGAGGGCGCTGATACCATTGTTCTTGGATGTACACATTATCCATTTGTACGCGACGTCATTACAGAAATTGTTGGTAAAGAAGTCATCCTGATTGACACTGGCGCAGCGGTTGCCTGTCAGTTGCAATATCGCCTGACTGAAGAAGCCATACAGTCAAAGCGCAACCAGACCGCCAGCGTTCGATTCTGGACAAATAGTGACGCAATAAATGCAAAACAGATCATTTCTCAGCTTTGGGGTGGAAATGCTGATATTACTCAAGATAATGATTTTCACATTGATTAACTTAAAAAAAGCCTCTGCCATAGCCTTAAAACCTTAAAATTCATTTTTTGTAACATTATCTTTTTTCGCCTTTGGCAAAGCCGGAAGCTTTAAATCATTCAATCCAATACGCCTGCGCTCACACCCTACGCACTCTTATAAGACTGTCATCTAACATCAATTGAATTAAGGATGATTGAATACCAAAGACAATCATTAGCGACTACTTCCTAAATAACAGTTTGTAGCGCCCG
>QVQF01000004.1 GCA_003584895.1 Methylococcales bacterium | reverse complement strand
GACTTAAACGCTCAACTAAAAAGCATTAACGAAAAAACAGAGATCGCCGAGATGGAAGTTTTGCATCTGCAAAAACGACTTCAAGATCAACAAGCTTTGCAACAACACTTTGAATCACTATCCTTGCAATGGCAACAACAAACCGCCATTTCTCAGCCCTATTTTGCTGAAGTTGCTTTGTTCGCTACTGAAAATAATGGCATGGCCTTTAGGCGTCGAGTTCAACAACGCATAGCTGATCAATTATTATTGCAAACTAATGCCTTATTAGAAAAGATCAGCGGCCGCTATTATTTACGTAAAGGCCACAGTGAACAAGGTTTGGCCTTAGAAATTGAAGATACTTATCAAGCTAATGTTCGCCGCTTACCTAAGTCCTTATCGGGCGGAGAAAGCTTCATCGTCAGCTTAGCCTTAGCACTCGGACTTTCTGAATTGGCTAATAACGGCCGCTCAGTCGAGTCTTTATTTCTCGATGAAGGTTTTGGCAATTTAGATGCCGAATCGCTTTATACCGTGATTAGTACCCTAGAAAGCTTACAGACCCACGGTAAAACCGTCGGCGTTATTTCTCATGTAGAAGCGGTACAAAAACGCATTAAAGCTCAACTACAAGTCGTTAAAAAAGCTAACGGCATGGGAGAGCTTAGAAAAGCGTCCTAAGCTGATAGGATACGGCTAGTGATTCTGGAAACACTGAGCCCTAGCTCGGCGTTCATCGTTATACACACAATTAAAGATCAGCGTTTTAAAACAGCTGAAGCTGTTTTACTCCAAGCACATAGAATACTTGTGGCACTTTGCCATGCTGGGGCTCGGCGTTCCCGGAAAGATATCTGTCCCGCCTTAAGTTGGTTGCCATAAATACCGATAAGCTTGCTATTTAGCATCCTTATCCAAACGCATAACTGCCCCGTAAGTCGTCTCTTTATCAAAATCATCCCAGATATACAAGGGAGAAATGATAGACTGAGTAGGTATTGGCAAGGTCACTAAGTCAGTAACACCACACCCAGTCCTGCCCAGCATATTAACGATGCCTTTAACAAAACCACCCACCCAGCCATAAAAGAAATTACTTTGATTCATGGTCTTGATAACACTTTTGGGTATTTCAAGTGACGCCGTTGTTAAATTAGCCAAAGCATTAAGACCTTTATCAGCGATCTTTTCACTATAACTTAATGGCGGCAACACTAATGTCGTATTGGCACGATTTGCTAGTATAGAACTATCAGCTTGAATCAGTGGCGTATAGACGATAAGCCAACTAGCGCATAACACCACACAAAAATACCTAACTTTATTCATATCAGAGTCTTCAGCTATGATTGGCAATAACGATTATGCTTGATGAAATGATTTAATTGATAAAGCACCTGGTAAGTATCAATTGCTTACATAAAATTAGGTGATTATTTTTGAAACAGGCTCGCAAAAATCCGAAGTGCCAGCGGGTGTTACAACCGCGTAGCGAAATTTATATCGCTTCATAATTTGTAAACCACTGACTTCAAAAGTGGCGCGTGTGCTAGTTCCGGCATCAACCCATACTCCTTCAGTTCCATCGTCTAACTCTTTAGACATTTGCCAACGATACGCTGCCCCTCTATCTTTAGCTTTACCCACTAATTTAACATCACCTGAATGCTCACCATCAAGCGCA
>QVQF01000005.1 GCA_003584895.1 Methylococcales bacterium | reverse complement strand
CATGATAGGTTTCCCATGTCACCAGTCCTTTCTGGCTTCGGCTACTGAGCATTTTCTTCCAGCATCTTTCAACGCATCGATAGATCCTTGATATACCCATGAAATTTCCAGCTATACCAAAGTAGGCATAGTGCCCTCGTAGAACGCTATTCAGATTTTTCACCTGTTCCTGTATCGGCAGATGCATCATTCGTCTCATCAGGTCACTTAGCCGTTGCATGCTACGATGCACGCGAGTATTTTCGGTGCGCATACCCACCTTGAAGTTTCCTTTCAGGTTACGGGTACAATAGAAGGTAAAGCCCAAAAACTTAAGCGTCCCAGGACGCTTCCTCCCTCTTTTCCCAGCATACTTCTGCGCAAAGCGACCGAATTCCACGAGCTTTGTCTTACTCGGTTCCAGTGTCAGCGCAAATTTCTGTAAACGTTTCGACAGCACTTCTTGAAAGCGTACCGCATCCGATCGATACTGAAAGCACACCACGAAGTCGTCAAGATATCTTACCAGATAAGCCTCGCCTTCCATCCGTGGCTTGATGGCTTTCTCAAACCAGAGATCAAGTACATAATGAAGGTAGAGATTACTCAGTAAGACACTGATTGATCCACCCTGCGGGGTGCCTTCTTGACTTGGATGAACGACTCCTTCTTCCAGTACACCCGCCTTCAGCCATCGTTTTATCAGGTTTAAGACACGTGGATCACCAACCCGATGCTCCACGAAGCGCATGACCCACTCATGATCCAGACTGCCGAAGAAGTTCTTCAAGTCCGCCTCCAGCACCCAGCTTACTTTACGCCCTGCAATGATTTCATTCAGGGTCGCCACAGCATTGTGGGCACCTCTGCCGGGTCTACCTCCAAACGAACAGTCCAGAAAGTCCTGTTCGTAGATGGCAGATAGTACCTGAGAGGTAGTTCTCTGGAGAGCCCGATCCGAAACACAGGGCACTCCCAATGGCCGTTTCTCCTGTTTACCGGGCTTGGGAATATAGACCCGTCTGATCGACGGCGCTTTATACCCCTGACGGTGCATGGACTGGAGCATAGGCTCAATCCATTCCTCAAAGCTTTCTTTTGCATCCGCCACACTCTGACCATCAGTTCCTGGTGCGGAGTTATTGGGAATCTGTTGCAGATTCTTCCATACCCGTTCCCGAGTGATATGATGCGCCAATGAAGTGAATCGCAACTTCGCATCACTCCAAGCTTTCTCTGTTATTTGTTCAAGTCCTGTTTCCATGATTGGTCGTTCTTCTCATTGCATAGAAGTCCATTTCCCTCCCTTTGAATGGAGCTCATGTTTCCCATAAACAATTCATCTTCTGCTGCCCGCTTCCCCATGTAATTGGCTCTCCCAATCTCGAAGTACTATCAGACAGTCTGACTTCCACCCAACCTTCCGGTCATTCTTGCCATTCGGCTTGTCTGACCGTACAAGCTTTCGCTTGAGCCAAGTGGATCTCCCTTGTTCGCATGACTTCCCTTGACTGCATGCTGGCGGTTTGGACCCCGGAAGTATTCCAGAAAACTCACCGTTTCGCTTTCTGGAATTCTGCTTTCCCCATTGAGAGACAAGGTCAGCTACTCCAACCAAGTTCGATTTCGGGGCTACATTTCCGTTCACTTTCGTTCCGGCCTACAACCTCCCTGTCTACGCTTCGCAGTGATTGTTACCAATCATCACGCAAGACTCGGTTCCTGACTGCTGGCTAGGCTTTATCAGGGTTGCCATTTCAGGCAACTGAATTTCATGCGCTTGCAAGGCGCAACCC
>QVQF01000103.1 GCA_003584895.1 Methylococcales bacterium | reverse complement strand
GGGGTGCAGACTGTTTTCTTAGCACAGCAAGCCCTCATTATAAAAAATAGCCACTGAGTTTCTTGACAAAAAACCTGTGAATCCTTATAGTAAACCTAACGCAAAACAACTGTCGCTTTATTTCATTATCTTTTATGGAGTCTACCCATGCAAGCAAAACTTCTATTAACCTTTGATCGCCTGAACGAAGCAGATTTTCAAACCAAAGCAGGCACAATCATATCTTCTCTTACTGATAACACTAATTTCCCTGAACCCTGGCTCCCTCAATTACCCACATTAGCCAAAATATCAGCCGCCTATGACACTTATCTTGAGGCCTACCATGCCGGCTTATCAGGTGACAATTCAAAAATAGCTTTACGTAATAACGCAAGAGCAGTCTTAACAGATTATCTTAAAAAGATAGCACCGTATCTTGAGATAGTCGCCCAAGATAATGCCATCATACTGACTAGCTCTGGCTACAACTTACGCAGTGATAGCGCGCATAGCAGTAGCACTGATCCTTTACCTGCACCCAGTAACATGCAAGTGACTCATGGTATAAAAAAAGGCAGCCTAAACATTCGAGCCACTCCTTTACAAGGTGCAGGCAGTTATGAATTACAAACTACGCAACTAGACCCCTCTATCGAGGGTAACTGGGAGCATCAACTAACTTCCCTAAATAGTACCCATATTGTTTTGGAAGGGCTGATACCTACAAAGATTTATTGGTTAAGATTACGTGGCATTAGTCGACTAGGGGCTGGTGTTTGGACTGAGCCAGTGAGTATCATTATTGATTAGCCCTTCATATATCATGCAACAAAGGTCGGGCATAGACTTGTCGTACCTGACCTTCTTGCTGTTAAAGTAAAGGACCATAAATATCTGCCAAAACTAAGCAGAATCTTTTAGATACTCTAACTGCTTATTAAGATCATCAACCTCTTTATTAATAAGTTCTGGCTGCTTATTCGTTTCATCTGGCTTATTTTTTGACTGCAGACAAGCCACTTCAAGAATTTTTCGGTCATGCGGATAAATGACTTCGGGTTCTTTTAATTCAATATCTTCAACAATAGTATGATGAATCATTTCCCCACTGCCCATATGGCCAGAATATCGCTTATCCCATGCTTGCAAGAAATTATTATTGGTTTCACAATTGAATAACAGATTTTTCTTGGCAGAAAAATCATTTAGATCATGATGTACCTTTATATAATCAATAAGCACAATGACTGACACATACTTCCCTTCAATGTGAATAGATTTTAAATCCACATAACTGGTGTAACTACCCGGCACTTCGTAAACATTAGACCATTCAGTTGTTTTGTTATCTTCGATATCTTTCAATCTCTCCTGCTCTTTCCTCATATTTGAATAATATAAACCGCCATAAATGGCAACACCGACGACAACAATGATTAAGCCAATTAATAGTTTCTTCTTCATTTACTCTCCTAATTCTTAACTATCAGCGCGGCACTTAATAGACTGTAAGGGCTTACAGCTTTGTACAACGATAAAAAACATGTTTGGTAATCTCAGCCGTACCTAAATACAAAACAACTATCAGTGCTAACAGAGCTAACAAAGACGCTGGCAAGGGCACAAAGCCAATAACGGGGGCTAAGGGGGTATAAGGCAAGGTAACAGTCGTACAGACTATACTCAGCGTTGCTGCCATTAAATAGTTTCCGGGGCGGGTTTTAAAAAAAGCACTGCTACTACGCACTACAAAAACGATCAGTGATGCTGAAACTACCGATTCTAAAAACCATGCGGTACGAAACTGTTCCGCTGATAC
>QVQF01000007.1 GCA_003584895.1 Methylococcales bacterium | reverse complement strand
TCATCGCCTTGTTGGGCATGAATGAGGGTGAGTTTCCAAAAATAGATCAAAGCCCGACCTTCGATTTGTTGTCATTAAAAGAGTACTTTCGTAAAGGTGATCGCTCGCGCCGTATTGATGATCGCTATCAGTTTTTAGAAATACTATTGTCTACACGACAACAATTGCTTATGACTTATATTGGTCAATCGATAGCCAATAATGAGACTATCTTTCCATCGGTAGTAATTAGCGAGTTGCTTGAAGTATTACAAGATAGCTATCAATTGCAAGACCTGACTATTCGAGAACCCTTGCAATCTTTCAGTCATCGTTATTTTAATGGTAGTTCTAGGTTAGTGAGTTTTTCTAGCGCCGATTGTGATACCGCCAAGGCCTTACAAACGCCGGAGATAAAGCCAACAGATTGGTGGCAAGGTGAACTGATGACTGAAGAAAGCAGTGTGATCGATCTCGCTGACTTATTAGCGTTTTATCAACATCCACAACGCTATTTTATGCGTCAGCAATTGAGCGTACGCTTTCAAGGCATTAGTGCACAAACCGAAGAGTGTGAACCTTTTGTCATCGATAAAATGGACGGTTACAGTATTTATCATGATTGGATAAAACAACGGCTGTTAGGAGAAAATCTCTCGGTAAAAAAACTACAAGCACAAGGGCGCTGGTTATCAGGGGTATTAGGTGAGTTAGAGTTTGTAAAGCAACAAACGACCGTTGAAGATTTTGTGACGCGCATCCAAGAAAAAAATTTAGGTGCGCCTATAGAAGAAGTTGCAATTGATATCCATGTTAATCAGTATCGTCTGATTGGTAAGTTGGGCTGTCGATATGAAAAAGCGAGCTTAATTTATCGTTATGCTGACCTTAAAGGCAAAGACTTTATCAATGCGCTGTTGCAACATTGTGTTTTGAATCAGCTAGCGCCACAAAGCACTTACTGTTTAAGTACAGATGAAGATATCGTGTTTTTGCCTGAACAAGGTTCAGCCGAATTATTAGCGTCCTTAGTGGATATTTATTGCGCCGGCCAGCAAACGCCCAATGCTTTTTTTGTAGAAGCTGCCTTGGTTTATGTTAAACAAGCTCAGGTATTAAAAACCAGTACTAGAGCGAGCAAACCGGCCATAGCGGCCGCTAAAGAATGGTTAGACAGGGCTGTGTTGCAAGCTTACGAGCCAGAACTTAAAAGGCTATACCAAGACATGGCCAACCGAGGTGACATACTTGATGAGCATTTCGAGCAGCAATGCCAGTCCTTGTTACAACCTATTTGGGATGCGGTGCATTAGAGCGCTAAGTATTTTGTGTCTGGAGTAAAACAGCTTTAGCTGTTTTATAAAGCAATAGCTGAAGCTATTGCACTCCAAACGTTCAGCATAAATAATACAATCCTATATAATGCTAAAAAAACACCTTTCCTAGAGAAAATCATGAAAAAAAGTCATATATCAGCACTATTAATCCTATCTGCCTTAACGACGGGTTGCGCATCTACCAGTGGTTGGCGTCCGGTGGTCGATCCTCGTATGGATAAAAGTCCAGATACTGTTCAGCGTGATATGTTTGAGTGTAAAACATTAGCAGATCAAGCATCAGATATTACCAAAGAAGTGGGTATGGGTGCCGCAGTAGGTGCTGTTACTGGTGTGGCCGGTGGGGCCGCTGTTGGCGCTGTCGCAGGTAGTGCAGCAGCAGGTGCTGCTGGTGGTGCTATTTTA
The DNA here is from genome assembly GCA_003584895.1 of Methylococcales bacterium. GTDB lineage: Bacteria > Pseudomonadota > Gammaproteobacteria > Methylococcales > Methylomonadaceae > Methylobacter_C. The sequence goes on along the minus strand of QVQF01000007.1, from coordinate 181 downwards.
GCTATTCCCGCTGGTTTATGGGAAGGCTATCAAGCCAACGAGAATTTTAAACTCGCCTTTAAAAGATGTATGCGTCAACGTGGCCATACTTTGGTTAATTAAAAACAAGCTTTAAAAGCTGTCTTGTGACGAAGTAAGCTTACTCTATGTCTATAGTACACAAGCTACAGCCCTTACAAGC
>QVQF01000008.1 GCA_003584895.1 Methylococcales bacterium | reverse complement strand
GTGCCTGAAAGAAAACTCGGTTTTTTCAGAGAGTCAGAAGCAGATCAATTACGTATGCGGTAATTTTTCGTCTTCAAATACTTTTCATTACTTGCTGAACGGCTCTAATTGGGAATATTTGTGCTTCTTTGGGGATTTTAGGTCACAGTTATCCATACAACGCTTTAATTCGTTGTTATTTTTTCTCTATGTGTCGGTATTATGCGGCCTTTCGGTAGGGGCCTCGCCGTCGTGCTGTTTTTTGTAATGCTTGCTCACGAACCACCACACCTAAGCGTTGAATGTTGCGAGCCACTATGGCTAGAGCCACATAACGCTTGAACCCATTTATACCATGATCAGGACATTTATCAAGACCATGAACTTCCAAGGCATTGATAGCTGATTCCACCGCGGAGTGTTGACGGCGCAACTGAACAAATTCTACGTCAGATTCACGTACTTTATCTGCTTCGGACAGCCGGCCTTTTTTCGGCAATATAACAAGATCTAGTCGTTCTTTGAGTTGGATCTGATTGTTCGGACTGTGAAAGCCCTTGTCCATACTAATTGTGTTTAATGCTGGAAATCGCGACTGGCTTTCCTTGACGATGGACACCGCTATTTGATCGTCGGTGGTTTTTTCCATGACCTGATGATGCAGAATGAAGTGGTATGAATCTTCGACCACACAAACTCGTAAGCCTAATTCGACGGGTACGCCGGCTTTGCCTTTGCTAATCCATTCGGTATGAGGCTGAAATAGAGAAAAGACTTTTTCTTCATGGGGGATCGTTTCGCCTTGTAGGACTCGACGACGAATCTGATTAATTTGACGTTCGGCATGGGTCAAATAGCTCTCAATCTCTGCTAGTTGGTTCGACGTAACACCGTGATCGTTTTTTAATCGTAGACTGGTCGTATATGCTCGTTGCACAAAATATTGAGCTTGATCGATATAAACTCGATGAGCTTCTTTAATCTCATCTTGCTTAGCTTGACGCTTGACTTCATCTTTGGATGTGGAGTGTTTGAGTTTCTGAATAAGGCGATAGTTTTTCTTGATGGTGCGAAGCGAATGGCGACTTTGTCGCCATTCGCTTAAATCATAAACAGTGCAAAATTGTGCACTGATTTGAATGGTTTTTCGAAGCGCATCCCATAACAGATTAATGTCAGTGGGAAAATGCACATCGGTCTCGACTACAAAAGAGTCACAACGCGCCTTTAGCTTTTCTTGATCGTTTTTTTTTAAGAGTTGGTGTCCCGCGTTAACTACTTCTTGGTTGATTCGGTCCAGTATGTCGGGCGTGAATAAACTGATGTTGTCCTTGATCGTTTGTAGTTCATAGCGTTTCTCTTCTTCCATCCAGTCACTATGACCTAGCATGTGCCGAATGGTCTTATGTTCGTTGGCTAATTCTTGAATACGATCATAATCAGCATTCAGCCCTAAGCGTAATACACCAAGAACCAGTATTTTCCATTGCTCCATACCAGGGCGACCGGTCTTTGCGCTCGCTTTGCCTTCTGCGCCTACCCGTTTCGGCAATACTTCTTGAAGGATGGTGAAAACGCGTTCTCGTAATACCGTATTGATGTAAATGTACTGAAGTCCGCGTAATATGTGAGGGATATCGTCACGAGATTTCAGATTAAAAACGATAGTGGCGATATCAACTTCGCCGAACTGCATTTGGGGCTGGATAACGGTGCGCATAGTTTTTCAAATGACGAAGAATTTTTGGTTTCATACGTTTATAGAGGTGTTCGCCACCAAAATTAATGGACAACATCCTAAACAAGCACTAAATCAATAACTTATTAATGGTGACTGAATCCGTCAAAACACATCTTCAGCTTACTAGGGTTAGTATAACGCATTGAACTATATATTATTATTTGGTTTTCTTTCAGACACTA
>QVQF01000009.1 GCA_003584895.1 Methylococcales bacterium | reverse complement strand
GTGCGCCACGAAAGGCGCTTCATCTCCAGGAGGTTCTATAGAGCGGTCTGAGAGATAGCAGCTGTGCTGCATAGGAGATGGGGGCAGGCCCCCCGGGATCGGGCTGCAGGGTCAGATCCCAAACCACCGGGCGCTGCGTGGGGGTGACACCCCGGGTGGTGAGCGGATCCGGAAAAGGCGGGGGAACCCCCGTCAGGTGAGGACAAGGAAGGCGAACAAAAGTGAACCGCTGATGAGGCGTCGAAAGAGATCAACAGCCATCGAAACCAGGCTCCGGATGAAGACCTGGGACCAAGCCCGGAAGGGACCTGCTTACGGTCCGGGCGGTGGCCGGCGTAGAAGCGGCGCGAGCCTTGTCCAGGCTCTTATGTGGAACGTGGGAACCGAGCGTCCCGATGCCAAGGGAGAAATCCGAGGGGTGGTCCCCCGTAGGGTGAGAGTACCGATGCGGGACGCCGGGGCGGACCGGTCCGTAGTAGCGATGAAGCCCGGTAATGCGGGCGGAGCCAAGGGACCGGCCTGTCCGGCTTCAAGTGCGGGTCAACCTGTCAGGGGAAGAGCACGTGCCTGAAGCGAAGCCTTACAACATTTCCAGGGAGCAGGTCGCCGAGGCATGGCATCTGGTCCGGGCCAACCGGGGTGCGGGAGGTGTGGATGGCGAGACCCTGTCGATGTTCGACAAGAATCTGGAGGGTAACCTCTACAAGATTTGGAACCGAATGTCGTCGGGCAGCTATTTCCCACCGCCGGTGAAACGGGTGGAGATCCCCAAAGGGGACGGCCGGACGAGACCGTTGGGCATTCCGACCGTGGCGGACCGGGTGGCTCAGATGGTGGCCAAGAAGGTATTGGAGCCAAGGGTGGAACCGATATTCCATTCCGACTCCTATGGCTATCGGCCGGGTCGCTCGGCACTGGATGCTGTGGCGAAGGCAAGGGAGCGCTGCTGGCGCCTGGACTGGGTCATCGATCTGGACATCAAAGGGTTCTTTGACAACTTGAGACATGACCTGATCCTCAAGGCGGTTCGGCACCATACCGATCAGGATCCGGACTTGAAGTGGATCCCCCTCTACGTCGAACGGTGGCTCAAGGCCCCTGCGCAACTGGAGGATGGAGCGCTACAGGAGCGGACGGCGGGAACGCCGCAAGGAGGGGTGATCAGCCCACTGCTGGCCAACCTGTTCATGCACTATGCGTTCGACGCCTGGATGGGACGGGTGTTTCCCAACGTCCCGTTCGAGCGGTATGCCGATGATGCGGTGATCCATTGCGTGAGTCTGGCCCAGGCCAAATATGTTCTGGAAGGGGTGCGCAGGCGGTTGAAAGACAAGGGACTGGACCTCCATCCGGAAAAGACGAAGATCGTCTACTGTAAGGACGATGCGCGACCGGGGAACCACGACCTGACGTCGTTTGACTTCCTGAGCTACACCTTTAGGGCGAGGTCGGCAAAGACCAGGGATGGACACCTCTTTGTGGGGTTCAATCCGGCCATGAGCGACAAAGCAAAGAAGGCCGCGAGAGAGGCCATCCGGGGGTGGCAGCTGGCAACGAAGCTGAACACGAAATCCCTGGAGGACCTGGCCTCGTTCATCAACCCCATCATCAGGGGTTGGGTAGGCTACTACGGGCGGTTCAACCGTTCGGAATGCCTGGACCTGCTGCGCTATCTGAATCTGGTGCTGGCTCGGTGGGCCAAGCGTAAATTCAAACGCTTCCACCGGAACTGGACGGCGGCCTTCCACTGGCTGGGCGATATCGCCCATCAGCGCCAGGTGGGACTGTTCTACCACTGGACCTTGGGAATAAAACCGGGCTGGACAGGACGAGCCGGATGAGGCGAGAGTCTCACGTCCGGATCCGTGAGGGCGCGGGGGGGCAGTTCCCCCGCGCTACTCGACCCGTCG
>QVQF01000010.1 GCA_003584895.1 Methylococcales bacterium | reverse complement strand
GCCGATATTCAAATGGACGAGGCCGCCGAGATCGAATACCAGCATGGCATTTTGTGTCAGGTTGGCTTGCCACGCAAAAAGACCGAAGGCCGCGTTTTTGAGCGTAACTTTAAAAACGCATCCATTCGGGTGAAAGCAGGGGAGTTATGGGACGGCGGTAAATGGGTTGAGCAACCGATCCCGTATGGCCCGAAACCCCGCCTTGCTCTAATCCATATCAACGGAGAAGCCATACGGACACAAAACCCACAAATCGAAATCGGGCGCAGTTGTGCCGACTTCCTTCGACGGATAGGGCTACCCGATCAGGACGGGAGAACCTACGGACTTTTTAAAAAGCAGATGATGGCGCTTGCCGCCACCGAGTTAAGCCTTGGTTTTACGACGCACAACGAGGCCGTTACGATTAACGCCAGACCCATCAAAGAATTCAGGGCATGGATAAGCAACAACGACCATCAAACGAGTTTATGGCCTGGGGAATTGAGCCTATCCAGAGATTATTTTGACAGCCTGTTAGCCCATGCCGTCCCGCTCGATCCTCGCGCAATCGGCGCTCTTTCCCATTCCGCCCTTGCCCTTGACGTTTACGCCTTCTTTGCTCGACGGTTGCACGAACTGGAAAAGGCCGTAAGGGTGCCCTTCGTTTCGTTCAAGGAACAATTCGGGCAGGAATACGCGAACGATAAAGACTTCAAAAAAGAATTTTTATCGACCATGAAACAGGTTTTGGCGGTCTATCCAGATGCTAAAATCAAACAAGTAACTGGCGGACTCTTGCTTAGTCCCTCCCATCCCCCGATTAAAACAGCCACCAAGGGCCGCAGGATCGCCACAGAAGAGCCTAAACCAATTTCCGCTACCCCTACGGCGGCCAGCCTCACAGAACGCACCACAGAGCAATTTAGAGGGATTTGCCCCCGACTGGATATTTACGCCTGTCAAAGCGACTTCGACGCATGGCTTAAAGACAAGGCGCAGCCCAAGGACTACCAAAAGGCATTTATCGGCTTCGCCAAAAAGTGGGGAATGGGGAAAAAGTAAGGGAAAAGGGAAGTTGTCCACGTGACATCGCCCCCCCCTAGTATGTGATATCGCCCCCCCTTTCGGGCGATTTCTATGTGATATCGCCCCCCCCCTAATCCATATATCTATTTCCATATAGTAAAATCCATATAGCTGATTGATGGAAAGGTGTGGATAACTTGTTGAAAAGACAGAGATTTCAAAAAAATCGAAAGAAGATAAGGGCAATATGTAATGGTCAGGGTGAAAAAAGAGGCTTGAAAAACAATGTTTGAATGAGCCTTGCTTTGAAATATTCGGGCAATAGGGAAGAGAATGGATCGAATTTTCTTTTTCCTATTGCCCGCACTTTTCTATTCACCGAGGCTATTTTGTAACATTTCATTCCAATCCTTGCCCGTTCCTGCATCCGGCACCATCCGGCGAAGGTTGCGCCCCGCAGGGGCAAAATTTTTCACTTCGTCGGCTAATTTGTCGCCGCCTTCGTCCCGATCAAAACCAAGGACGACACCGGCGCCATCCGGCAATTTTTCAATCGCCCCCCGCAGGAGTTCCGGTTGTTGAGGATTGAGAGCGCCGCCCGTGGACATATACCGCGCATTTTCCCAGCCATGCAGCAGATGAAATGAATAGGCATCAATGGCGCTTTCCACCAGCACCAACCATTGATCCGTTGCCGCCGATGCACTGTACCAAAGCCCCTTGTTTCCCCCCGCCGCAAATCCTGTAAAATCCTTGTTTTTAATCTCAAACCCGCACAGCCCTTGCCGATCAAAATGCGGAAACAGGGCATTATTTCGGGCATCCACCCGAACACAGCCAGCAAACCGAGGCAACACCAGCGTTACCGTCCCGATCCCTCTGGCGGTCAGGTAGGGCAGGGCGAAACA
>QVQF01000011.1 GCA_003584895.1 Methylococcales bacterium | reverse complement strand
CCTGCTAAAGCTATCTTAGGACCAAAGTAGCTACTGCAAGACCTGCTAAAGCTATCTTAGGACCAAAGTAGCTACTGCAAGACCTGCTAAAGCTATCTTAGGACCAAAGTAGCTACTGTAAGACCTGCTAAAGCTATCTTAGGACCAAAGTAGCTACTGTAAGACCTGCTAAAGCTATCTTAGGCCTAAAGTAGCTACTGCAAGACCTGCTAAAGCTATCTTAGGCCTAAAGTAGCTATAACATGACGTGATCAATATTTATCAAGCTTCAAAGGAAATATAGTGCGGCCAGCACAACCTAGCTATACCGAGCAATACCAATAACAGACCTATTCAACTTAACCTAAACACAGAGATTAAAATCATGAAAATCATCCAAACTAAATTAGATTTTATTCAATTCCCACCGATAGAAAAAGTAGTTTTCTATCGTAATGTCATTGCTAAATTTACAGGCAACCCGCGCTTTCCAACACCTGATGTGACAATGCTTGACGCCAGCGCAGCTGTAGATGCCTTAGAAAACGCCATCATAGTGGCCAGTGATGGCGGACGCACTAGTATTTCAGAAATGCACGACCAAGAAAAATTAACCGATACCGCGTTTCGCAGCTTAGCTGCTTATGTAGACAGAATCGCCGCCGGTGATGAATCAACGATCTTAAGCAGTGGCTTTCATGAATCCAAGCAACCCATTTATACGCCAAAAGCCATTTTAACTATGGTTGATGGCGCTCACTCTGGCTCTGTCATCTTCAAAGGCAAAGCAAATCCTAGAGCGGGCGCGTATCATTTTCAAATGTGCAAAGGGTCTATCCCTCTAACAGAAGATGGCTGGGTATTATGTGGCGTAAGCACGAGTGCTAATTTTGAACTGAGTGGTCTTGATGTAATGTGTCTATATTATTTTCGAATCGCTGCCATCACGCCAGATGGCCTCACTGACTATAGTGAGCCTGTTTCTAAAATAGTGGTTTAATTGCCCGGGAACGCTAAGCCCCAGCTTGGCGCAGAATATAGCGATAATGCCGAACTGGGGCTAGTCGTTCCCATAATAACGGGTACTACTAAACATCAGTTTTGGATGCGTGAGTATTGGGATCGCTATATTAGAAATGAGCAGCATTTTAACAATACCCTACATTACATACACAACAACCCATTTAAAGCGGGACTCTGTGATCAAGCTGTTGATTGGCCTTGGTCTAGTGCTTATGCGCTGGGAAAGACTAGCTCCAGCTTGGCACAGAGTGTAGTGTGATCGCCGAGCTAGGGCTCAGCGTTCCTAGCGCCCCGGGAACGCCAAGCCCCAGCTTGGCGCAGAGTGTAGTCTGATCGCCGAACTCGAGCTAGTCGCCCCTAACGTCCTTTATGCATAATCAGGGCTATCTATGTATTTTTCAGCACTAAAAAAGTTCTTAAAATAAGGCATAAAACTGACAGTAATCGGAATGGAATAGAAACAATAAATCGCAGCTGCTTCACCGGTTGATACGCCTAGTAACCACTGAGGCATGAATAAAGTCATCAACGCCATAAATAAATGGTAGCTAGAGATTCTCCAGTTGTTTTTCCAAACAAAGCCACTTAAAGCAAGCGCGAACAATGATCCATGAGTAACAAAAGCCCCAAACGCACTCGATATACGATAGCCTATATGATAAGTACCCATAAATAAACAAGAGATCATGTTGCCGATGAAGTTGGGCGCGCCATCAAACAGCTGCAATTCTTTAGGCAATGCTGAACAAATCAAAAATAAGCCGCTTAAGCTGGCACCGAAAATAGTGGCTTGTTTAAGAGCGGTTTTATCAGTGGAATAAGTGGCCAGTGCTGGCATAATTGCAAAAGCTTGTAGGGCAATATGGTAAGTGGATAATTCACTTAAAAAGTAGTTACTGCCATAACCACATTGATCGGCAACGGG
>QVQF01000176.1 GCA_003584895.1 Methylococcales bacterium | reverse complement strand
GCTTTGCTAGGGCAATATTTTTCAGCTTGCTGGGCTTTAGTCAGTAAGTCTAGCGAGGGATGCTCTTGCAATAACGTTACATGGCCTGCTTCGTCTACGTGAAAAAGTTCAGGCGCTTCAGTCATGCAGGTTGCATGGCCTTGGCATAGTCCTCTGTCTAGATGTATTTGAAAGCTAGGTGCAGATGGCTGACTGGTCTTTGCTTTATCTTTGGTAACCTCGGTAATCGTGCTTTTGATATCGGTACGTTTAATATACCGAACTCGGCAAGGTGACAGAGGTTGTACGACCATTTGTGTAAAATCATCTTGATAGTGATCTTTCTCATCAATTAATTCAAAGGTATAGCGACGTAATAATATGCTAAAAATGGCTTTTAGTTGCAACATAGCAAAGGCATTGCCGGTACATTTGTGTTTGCCGCCGCCAAATGCGATCCAGCTAAAAGGCTGTGCATCTTCCTTGCGATCTTCTAAGTAACGATCAGGATCAAATTTTTCCGGTTCAGGAAAAATCTCTGCAATCCGATGCGATACACGCGGTGAGGCGCACACATATTTTCCGGCTTTGACTGTGTAGCCTTTAAAATGAAAATCCTTCATGACTTTGCGGATTAAGAAGATTAAAGGAGGATGTAAGCGTAATACTTCTTTGATGACATTCTCTAAGATGGGTATTTCACGTAACGATTGAAACGTGACTTCGCCATCCACGCCAAAGTGCTGGTCTAGTTCTTTTAATACGCGATTTAGATGCTCAGGGCGTTTAGCTAATTCTAGTAAAGTCCAAGCCGCCGTGCCGGCAGTCGTATGATGCCCCGCGAATATAGTGCCAATTAACATTCCGGTTATTTCATGGGCGGATAAACGGCTGCCGTCATCATAACTAGCATCGATGAGTAATTGAAAGGCATCTTCACTTTTTTCTGACTTTTGGGCTCTTTTAGCAATAATCTCGGTGACGAGTGCTTGCAACTTAACTCTGGCTTTATCTCGCCTACGAAATACAGGTAAGGGCAAATAAGGAAACACAAAAGCGAGTGGATTGACGCCTTTTTCGAGATCGTGATAAATTTTGGCAAATTCTTCATTCAGTTCATAACGGAATTCATCGCCTAGTAAGCAGTGGCTTGATGTGTAAATGGTGAGTTCTTTCATAAACTCAAGCAAATCAATTTCTCCGCTATCACCCCATTCCGCAATCATTTGCTCAACTTCTTGTACGATGACCTGTGCATAACCGCGCATAGGTTTGTCGCGTAACACCGGCATCAGCATTTTTAATTGTTGGTCCTTTTTATGCGGGGGCGCATCAAAGACTACGCCTTTGCCGAATATAGGCGTCATGATTTTATAGGCTTGACTTTGATCCAGTTGTGCATCGGGTGCGCGAAAAAAGGCTTCATTGGCCTCAGGTCCGGTCATTAACACCATTTTTTGATGGAACATACGAAACTCACCAATTTCTCCCAGCGTATTTCTAAGCTGCATCATATAGTCGAAGGGATTTTTGCCAAAAGCAAGCATATGACCTAATACGGGTAATGCTCCCGGCATTTTAGGTGGTGCCAGTTCTGCTGTTTTGGTTTTTTTTGTATTTGTTGTGGTCATAAGTCAATCTGGATGGTGGGTATTTACGTCATAATCTCCAGATTTCCTAGGAGTACAAGTCATTAAATACTAATGAGGGATGCCAAGCAGTGAATGATTTTACGCTGTGCTAGGTTAATGCACAAAAAATTATCATAGCCGCTTATTTTCAGACTAATTTAACGGCTAATTTGTGTTATCCTACGCGGCTAAATTTTATTCAATTATTTCTCATATTACTTTATGCGAACTCGCGTTAAAATTTGTGGCTTTACTAGTGTTGAAGAAGCAGTTTATGCCGCTCATTTAGGTGTAGATGCTATAGGCTTAGTCTTTTATGCACCTAGTTCAAGAAATGTTGAAATTGAACAGGCCATCAAGATAGTCGCAGCATTGCCTGCCTTTACCTCAGTGGT
>QVQF01000012.1 GCA_003584895.1 Methylococcales bacterium | reverse complement strand
TCTGGCTCTGGCTCTGGCTCTGGCTCTGGCTCTGGCTCTGGCTCTGGCTCTGGCTCTGGCTGCTGACTGAGCCAGTTAAGTAATCCATCTATTGCTATTTCATTGGGAGTGAGGCCGCAGGTATAGCGCTGACCCTTAATGACAATAATGAGTCCAGTTGCAGAGGCAATATCCATTAACTCGGCGCTAAGTCGCTCTAAAAGTAGCTCTTCAGTATCAATGAGTATGGCTTTCAATAAGGCCCTTTTAAAATAGGCGATTTTACTGAGTAGTTGCGTTTCTTCTCGTAGTGCTAGTGCAGAAAGTTCCGTACTTATTTGCCGCGAGGCAAAGGACATGAGTTTAAGCAGGTCAGTGGAGGGCTGTTTAGGGTTTAGATGATGAAAAATCATTAGGCCCCAAAGTTCACCGTCTTGTAATAAAGAAATCGATAGGGAGGCTGCGACGCCCATATTACCTAAATATTCGAGATGCACAGGTGAAAGGCTGCGTAAACTCAAATAGGTCATGTCCAATGGTAGTTGGGTCAAAGGGTTAAGTGCTGGTATTAGGCCTACTGGACGGTCAGCAATATTAGCGACGTAACGCACAACCACTTTAGTATATAAAGCTCTAGCTTGTAGCGGAATATCACCGGCTGGGCAATGTAAATCCATGTACGAGGAGGCAAGATCTATTTTGCTTTGTGCGATAACCACGCCATCTTGTCCGGGATTAAAGCGATAGACGATGACTCGGTCATAGTCACTCAGTTCACGCATGATAGGTGTGAGCTGCTCAAAATAGTGATTAATAGGAGCTCTAGGTTCTTTACTGGTAAGTGACTGCTGCAAGGACAGCAAGCGTTCAGCTAAGGGCTCTGTGCTAGGCGTAGTGTCGGTGAGTTCGAGTGTCCAATAATGTTGAGATTGATAAAGTCTAGCGTTGAGGTCTAAGCACTGTTGCTGTCTAGTAATAGGCAGCAAGGTGCTAGTGCTAGGCCCCGTTTTATACTGATTTAGTAGAGTCTCTATTTTATGCGCCGCCGCCGAGCCTAGACAGTTATATAGCGACTGACCTAAAGCGGCTTCGGCAGAGCAGTCTAAAAAATGTTCCAGATTGGCGCTGACTTGAATAATAGTGTGCTTTTCATCAGTATTGAAGACCACGACTGCGCCATGGGGCTGAATTGCGCCTAGCTGATGTATAGGTTCTGCGGCGCAGGCGGCTAAGGCTAGATCAAAGGCTTCTGGGCTGATTTCGTTCATAGTGATTTAGACGAGGGGGCTAGAGTATCAGTCAGTGCCTGATTAAAGCAGGCAAAGCCTAGGCAGGCAGAAACTATGGCTTGTGTCGCTAGTTCTGTTTGGTCTGAAAACGAGTTGATATACGTGATAAAGCTTTGCCAGTGGCTCTGGGTCTGTTCACCATAAGCGCTAAAAAAATCACTGCCAGTGCTGCGGGTGTAGCCATAGCTCAGTTTTAAATGCTGCGCGATAAAATTGGCACCTAAAGTTGAGCCTTCTAAAACATAAAGTAAGCCTATTAGTTGTCCTAGATTTGTTAATTCAGGTAGCGCGATCTGGCAACTTAAGGGCTCAGGCGTAATATGCCAATAATTTAGGTCATTCAGCAACAGCGAGGTTTTGTAACGTGACTGATAATCAAAGTCTATGGGTTGCTGGGTTAGGTAGCGCTTAATTGCTGCTTCTAATTGATGATACAAGGAGTAATAAGTCCCTAATAACTGTTGGTAATCGGCTAGGGGAAAATCTTTGCCTAATAAAGCCGCTAACATGGGTTGTTGATTAAGTTGGCTGTGCAAAGGCGCAGTGGCATCACGTAAGCGTGTGCGTAGCTCGGTACTTTGTGTGCTCATTGTTGCAAACGCCTGATCTGATGGCTTTGAAATAGAGGCGGTTAATGGCATGTGATTTCAACAGGGGCTTAGTAGATTTTAGCTCATTATGAGTTCAATTTGCGACAAAAAGAAAGTCATAAGGGCAATAATCACAATAAAAACTCTGGTA
>QVQF01000092.1 GCA_003584895.1 Methylococcales bacterium | reverse complement strand
CATCGCACGTAAGGCCGCATGTACATGCTGGATATCTGGATCTGACTGAGCAATATCCTCACCTTCACAGTACAAGCCCATGAAGCTTTTATCCATGGCCGCATCAAACATATTAGGAATACGCAGACCCGGCTCCCAGCTTAATTCAGCCTGCCATGCATCTTCAAATAAACGATGCGTTTGTTCATCAGAAACATGTCGGTAACCAGGAAATTCATGCGGAAAAGAACCCATGTCGCAAGAACCCTGAACATTATTTTGTCCACGTAAAGGATTAACACCCACGCCATCACGACCCAAATTACCGGTCGCCATAGCCAAGTTTGCAATACCAATAACCGTGGTAGAACCTTGACTGTGTTCAGTCACACCTAAACCATAATAAATAGCCGCGTTACCAGCAGTCGCATAAAGTCTTGCCGCTGCTCTCATTTCCTCTGCTGGAACCCCGGTAATCGAGGCAGTGGCTTCAGGAGAACAGTGCTCTTGAGCAACAAATATTTTCCATTTATCAAATGAAACGACATCACAACGTTCATTAACAAAGTTGTCGTCCATTAACTGCTCAGTGACGATAACATGGGCTAAGGCGCTGATTAATGCCACATTTGTACCTGGACGCAATTTCAGATGGAAATCAGCCTGTATATGAGGACTTTTATTAACTAGATCAATCTCACGTGGATCGATAACGATCAGTTTTGCACCCTGACGTAGGCGCTTTTTCATCATAGAGCCAAATACCGGATGTCCGTCTGTTGGATTAGCACCCATCACTAAAATAACATCGGCTTTCATGACAGAATCAAAATCTTGAGTACCTGATGATTCACCAAAAGTCTGTTTAAGACCATAACCGGTCGGTGAATGACAGACTCGCGCACAGGTATCGACATTATTATTGCCAAAGCCTGCCCGTATCAATTTTTGCATGATATAAACTTCTTCGTTAGTACAACGTGAAGAAGTAATGCCACCGATCGCATCTTTGCCATATCTTGCTTGTATGCGCTTTAATTCAGAGGCTGCATGATTAATCGCAACTTCCCAGCTGACTTCTTGCCAAGCATCTTTAATACTGGCACGTATCATGGGTTTAGTGATGCGATCTTTATGCGTGGCATAACCAAAAGCAAATCGACCTTTAACGCAAGAATGACCATGATTGGCTTTGCCGTCTTTATTAGGCACCATGCGAATCACTTGTTCGCCTTTCATTTCTGCTCTAAAGGAACAACCAACACCGCAATAGGCGCAAGTCGTGACGATGGCATGTTCGGGTTGACCATGATCAATAACCGACTTTTCCATTAAGGTCGCTGTTGGACACGCTTGAACGCAGGCGCCACAAGAGACACATTCCGAATCCATGAAAGCTTCGTTCTGACTAGGCGACACTTTAGAATCGAAGCCACGACCATCAATGGTTAAAGCAAAAGTACCTTGGGTTTCTTCACAAGCCCTAACGCAACGTGAACAAACGATACATTTGCTAGGATCAAAACTAAAGTAAGGATTACTTTCATCTTTAACGGCATGTAAATGCGTTTCAACGGGGTTGTAACGGACTTCACGTAGACCTACCGCACCGGCCATATCTTGCAATTCGCAATCGCCATTCGCTGAACAAGTTAAGCAATCTAAGGGATGATCGGAAATATACAGTTCCATCACACCACGACGCACTTCAGCCAATTTCTGGTTTTGGGTAACTACCTTCAAACCTTCTGCAACCGGTGTCGTACAAGAAGCAGGCATACCGCGCCCGCCTTCAATCTGAACCACGCAAAGCCGACAGGAGCCAAAAGGCTCGATACTGTCAGTGGCGCATAATTTAGGAATATCGATACCTATACTGGCCGCAGCTCTCATAATAGAGGTACCAACGGGAGCCGTGACTTTAAAACCATCAATTTCCAGAGTGACTTGCTCGAGTGCAGTGCTGGCAGGTGTACCGAAATCTTGTTCTTTATTAATGCTCATAATGGATTCCTTGTGTCGTTATCAGGCTGCGT
>QVQF01000013.1 GCA_003584895.1 Methylococcales bacterium | reverse complement strand
TGGCAGTGTAACGCGAGGTGCCCGGCGAAGGCAAGCGGCGTGTGCGACAGCGGCGTGTGCGCCCGACGGCGAGTCCACAGTCTTGAGTCCAAAGTCCTGAGTCGTGGAAAATACGACTCGGTATGGTGCGCGGCGCGATTCCTCGACAAGTCCGAGAAGGACTCGCGACTCCTGTCGAAGCTCGGAATGACATAGTGAAAAAACGAGGCCGGGGTGACCGGAGCGGCAAGCGGTGTGAGTGGAGCGAAACGGCGTAGCCACAAATAAACATGAATGAGCCACAAATTACCGTAACCCATTCTTAAAAGTTCGCGTGGCTGCGTGGCCAACACTTCGGGTTTGAAGAACAGGCCGGGATGCGGTACGCTGTGTCGTAGTGGAGCGAATGAATTATGAACGAATGCATTGCAATTGATTCCCGGATTCACTTTGGCAAACCGTGCGTCCAAGGCACGCGCATCACAGTGCAAGATGTGCTGGAATTGGTGCGCGATGGGTTGGCATTTGAAATTATCATCCGGGACTACTACCCGGAGCTTACCGCTGCTGACATCCGCGCCTGCATCCAATACGCGATGGATGTGGTAGCAGTTGAAGATCTGCATCTGACGGTTGTCCCGTGAAGTTTCTGCTGGATCAGGATGTGTATGCATTGACGGGGCGGTTTCTCCAGTCGCTGGGACACGATGTCGTGACCGCTTACCAAGCTGAAATGTCCCAAGCCGATGACACAGTCTTGTTGGCGGAAGCCAAACAGCAAGGCCGCATCATGGTTACTCGCGACCGGGATTACGGCGGCTTGGTCTTCCTCCGGCAGCAAGCCAACGCGGTCATCTATCTGCGAATGACACCCGCCACGGTGACATCCGTGCACACTGAACTCGCCGCTGTTTTGACTGCCTATCCTGCGCCGGACTTGATGCACGCCTTTGTGGTGGTCGAACCCGGTCGCCATCGTCTCCGTCATTTGCGAGACTGAAATGCAACGGATTGTTGCGGGTTTCCTGCCCCATCATCCGTTGCTGAATCCATTTGGCGCTGCGACCCTGTTGCTGCCACGTCTCGCGGGCGCGGGCGAGCGACCGGGCGGGGTCGGCCATTTCCTGCATCCGCTCGTAGCCGACCTTCGCCAGCCAGAGCTTGATGGGTTCGGCCTTGGGGCTGGGAACGCTTTGGACAAGGCGCAACAAAGTCTCGGCGGTCGCCACGTCAGTGAGGCGTTGTTTGCCGTCATCCGCCGTCATTTTCAACTGGTGACAGTTCGTCACCAGTTGACTACCTTCCTTCCCAAGCCGCTCTTTCAGCTTGTTCCAATATTTTCTGGACGCCTGATAATCCGGCTGCTGCGTCAGCACCCGGATGATGTCCACCACAGAGAACCACCAAGTCTCGGTTGGCTCGTCATAAATGCGGCGGATCTGGTGACCTTCAAAAACGGCTAATTTATTTTTCATGGTGGCAATATGAGGTTGCGTGAGTTTGGTGAAGTTTTCAGTTGGTGACAATTCGTCACCGACTTGTAATTTTCAAAGCTCACCCACGTTCTGGCGGCCTTGGAATGATCGCGGTGAACAGGTTCAGTTCTGTGTTGGAGACCAGCTCCAGGCTCGGAACCGACGCCAGCGCCCGGCGAATGCCCGTGCCAATGCCCCGATACTCGGCACGGGAACGCGGCAAGCGTCACATTCCACCGCCGGGGCGGGAAAAACTCTTTACTCATTCTTCGGCTCCATCGGACAAATCATAGACTCGATATCTGAGGCCGCCAGTCTTTTCAATCAGACAGGCGAGACGCCTGTCCTATCTATTCAACGGGCGGCCCTTCGACACGCTCAGGGTCCCGCCTGCGTGGAAGAAGCCACTTCGGCGTGGCGAAGGCCCGAGCATCGTCGAGGGAGACGCCCGTTCTACTATTTGAAAGGACGCGCTTAGCCTGGGAAACGGCAAAACGCCGACAAGTCGGCGTACTCCATAGAGTCATTGCGTTGCCTTTGCAGAGCGGCGTGGTAAAGTTGC
>QVQF01000014.1 GCA_003584895.1 Methylococcales bacterium | reverse complement strand
ATGAGTTTATCGACAAAGCGCTTACCCAGCTCGGCATCACGTACCACAGCCTGTAATTCCTGATCTAAAAATATCGGCTCTTTTGACCAGTCAATTTCTGCATACGCCTCTGGAAAGTAAAATGCCATAAACGCTGAGAAATAATGCTCAATAGCCTCTTTCCAGGGGCTGTCATACTCATCGTTCAAGACTTCCGTGTTGTCTATGTGCTTATCATCCTGTTCAGTCATACATTCACATTTAATGATCGTAGCATATATTGCTGAGCTTCAATTATTGCCTTTTAAAACAGCTGAAGCTGTTTTAATCCAAGCACACTGATTAGTTAATTTAATAGCGATCATGCTGAATACTCCTTAATTAGGTCGCTGGCATCTGTCCATAGAATAACCTAAATGAGCGGCAGCGAGC
The DNA here is from genome assembly GCA_003584895.1 of Methylococcales bacterium. Classification (GTDB taxonomy): domain Bacteria; phylum Pseudomonadota; class Gammaproteobacteria; order Methylococcales; family Methylomonadaceae; genus Methylobacter_C. The sequence continues at coordinate 1,670 of QVQF01000014.1, read as the reverse complement.
TCTAGATCACCTAACTCCTCTTGTAGCAATTCGATCTTTTCTTGTTTCATAACAGTATACCCGTTTGCATGACCATCCTAGGTAAGGGGCGCATAGTATCTGGGTACACAGCAATATCAATTTTACGCTCGCCTATCTGCTGATGTAGTTTTGATAAAATGTCTAATTAGTCATCAAATTGATGGTTTTAGACAATACCAATAGGTCTATATCCCCGCCTTTAGCTGCATCATCTGTACGCGATCCAAAAAGATAAATCTGCGCATCAGTATCAGCCTGATGAATAGCCTCACGGATGACTAGCTGTTCTTGATACGCTAAACGCATGCAATCTTCTCTTATTGGCAGAATTTTTGGGTTACTGTTTCAAGCATTGGAACCAGTTCTAATGCACGCAATATACTTTGTCTTAATAAGTCCATATCTTCAATGTATTCGTGTACCAGGCTGTTGCGAAGGCTTCGCGCTTCAATCCAATCTGCAACGCTGGGTATCAAACCCAGCTTTTCTGCACGATTAAGATTATCCAATACGGTTCCGATAGGTTCAAGCTGCATTTTCAAGTAAACAGGCAATAACTTGTCACCGAGCGTGTCTTGCAGACGACAAAACCGACTCACGAAGGCATCCAGTCTTTCGGTTAGCTCGGCGTTTTGCTCAAGTGCATCCAACCAGTTAAATTGTGGATCAACCTGACTTAACTTTTCTACCGTATAAAGTAGGTAATCACACTCTTTAATCACCACACGCCGGAGATGCTCTTGTCTTGCAGCAAGATCAGTGCGGGTAACTTTATCGCTCATAACATGATCCCCTTAGAAAGGGCATTTTTGTGTATCTGTTCAAGTGCAGTTGAAGGATCAATTACGATGACATCAAATTTCTGCATGCCCAACTTCATTTGCAACTGAGCATTATAGCGCCCACCGAGTTCGGCTTTATTCGCAGTAGGTGACTCCAACTTTATTAACAAATCCACATCACCGCCCTTGGCATTGTCATCTAATCTTGAACCAAACAACCACACCGTCGTTTTTTCGCCAAATATTTGTATGGCTGTTTCTGTGATGGTTGTTTGATAATTGGCTGGCAAGCGCATAATTTTCACCTAATGAATATTAACAATAGCTGAGGTTTTATTCAGGCTTTGCGTGAGGCCATCAAAAAGCTTTTAAGTAAGGCTAATTGGTTGGTTGGTTGGTTGGTTGGTTGGTTGGTTGGTTGGTATTCATTTTAAGTATTATTAAGCATTAACTACAACCAATATATTACATTAACATTACAAATTTATGACGCTTTTTTAAAACATGACTATTCATTTTGGTTGCATACAACCAGATGACCATGATTAATCCATTAGACTGATAAATTACCCTGTCATTAAATACCTACTCAAACTGGCTCCGAAGTAGTCGCATGAGGACTATGACTGCACCTTAAAACTACAATAATTTTATCACTTCAATATTAAAATAGATAGATTTATTGGCTCAAAGCGTGACGGGGTTTATAACCCCGTTACTCACGTTTCTAAGTTATCTAAACGTTGTAGTCGGGACTGCAAACCCCGACCAGCATTGGGAGTTTCACTGCCATTAAGTTAAGTAATCTGTGTTTGGAGTAAAACAGCTTCAGCTGTTTTAAAAAGCAATAGCTGAAGCTATTGCACT
>QVQF01000051.1 GCA_003584895.1 Methylococcales bacterium | reverse complement strand
CTTATCGGTTGATTTGCATTTTAATGCAGCACTGACGCTCTTACCGATTGCAGCCATAGGCCATGTACTGGGCTTAAAAGCGCATAACGCCATTATGCGTAACGATTTACTTTTTAAACGCTGTATTGGAGGTGGCCTAGTAGTTGTATGCCTGTTGGGTTTAGGGTATTTATATAGTCAACAAATGCTAGTATCTCTTTAAAGAAACATAAGATAAAAGCATAGTTTTCTCACTCTCAAAAAAATAGGTAATGATCATTTTTTCCGATAAACTGATTCAGAGCTCGCTGTGATTATATAGTCACTGAGTGATGTTTTAATTCAACTATTAGGGGGTTATTTAATCATGTCGGATCCAGAAAACAAAGATGATGGAAAAATATCAAAAAATATAAAAATTTTCCTATGGATTATCGCTGGTGTAACACTATGGATAGTACTTCAATCATTAATTGGCGTACCAATGAAAATGTAGGCTTAAAAAATAATAAATACTGTGATTATGTTTATACATCAATCAATAACTTATTATAAATAAGCCATGATTTTCTAAATGACATAAAAAAGCCCTACATTCTCATGTAAGGCTTTATTAAATACTCTACGAATTAACTATTGGCAACTTAACATCAATATTAAAACGCTGAGTTACATTCAAAGTACTACTTAGTAGCCGCCGCAGCTTCTTTTGAGCAATGCTTAACACAGGCTTTAGATTTTTTACCATGATGTTTTGAGGCATGCTTAGGGCAATGATGCGCTGCTAATGAATCATGGTCACAATGTTTAGCGCAATCTTTATCTTTTTTGCCGTGATGTTTTTTGCAATGTTTAAAATCTGCTCTAGGCGTAGCTATAGCAGACTCAAAAGCTGGCTCAGCTGCTACAACAGGCGCACTAACGGGCGCTTCTGCAACAACAGGAGCTACACTTTCTGCAGCCAATGGTTTTTGTGCTTCACAACCAGCTAGTGTAAATAATGTAAGCAAACTAGCAGCCACTAATAATTGTCTGATTTTCATAATATTTCTCATGGGTAATATAAAGCGATGATTGTAAGATGGATTAGCTAATAATACAAATAAATCAACTTAAAATGTTAGTGTAAATATTAGTCGCTTTAGCCAAACGGTCATTAATGGCGCGCCAAGTTTCGGCTTGAGGCGGCTGTTCTACCAAAATTATATCTAAGTGTAGGCTATCCAGCTCTCTTAATGAGCTATATAAGACTTGAGCGTAAGCATTGGCCTGCTCAGGCATACGAATGATTGCTGCTAAATGACTTTCATTACCAAGATCAGCCTGACTAGTCAATAAACCTATTCTTTTACCTTGTTTAATTAAGTCAACAATAATGGTCGATAAACTAGCATGAGAGCATAACTGCGCAGGGGTAATGGGCGCATAATGTATAGCCATCATGCCGGGAGCCCGACTTTGCAAAACATCAGTTTGTTCCATTTGCGACGTTACTAATAATTTAGTTTGTAAAATAGCTTCAATTTGATCGCGAGTAATATGGCCCGGTCTTAGTAACTTAGGTTGAGACCCACTTAGATCAACAATCGTTGATTCTACACCCACCTGACAAGCGCCACCGTCCAAAATCATATCGACGGCATCACCGAGTTCTTCTTGAACATGAATGGCTAGCGTGGGACTAATTCTACAAAATCGGTTAGCAGATGGCGCCGCAACTCCACCGCCAAAGGCTTGTAATAAACGTAACGCAACAGGATGATCGGGCACACGTAAACCTACTGTTTCCTGCCCACCCGTTACTTCTAAAGGAACTTCTGGCCTTTTCTTTAAAATCAATGCCAAAGGCCCAGGCCAAAAATGTGCAGCCAATTGCTGTGCCGCCTCAGGCACTGATAAAGCCCAAGCGTCAAGACTGGCCACACTGGGGATATGTACAATAAGCGGATGATCTAAGGGTCGGCCTTTTGCTAAGAAAATGCGCCGAACGGCCTCAGGGTTAGAGGCGTCAGCGCCCAAGCCATAAACAGTCTCTGTTGGAAAAGCAACCAAACGACCTTGTTGTAATAAATCGACAGCCTGATCAATAGCAGCAGCATTTGCAAAAGTAAGTTTCATGT
>QVQF01000015.1 GCA_003584895.1 Methylococcales bacterium | reverse complement strand
ATATTGGTGTTTTCTTGGCAAGATGAAAAGGTCTATGCTGAACAAGTCATTAAAGCGGGCGGACATGGCTACATCATGTCAAACGAATCAGAACAAACACTATTAGTCGCTGTTAATAGCGTTCTAAACGGTGATATTTATGTCAGTAAATCTATCCACGAAGCTCTCCTTAATAATATGAGGGAGAGCCACCAACATTGCCATACACCAACTGAGATTACTCATTTTACCAGTGCTGAACTCAGCATCTTAGAACTGTTGTCGGCTGGAAAAACTCGAAGTGAAAGCGCATCTTATTTAAATCGAAGTGTTAAAACCGTTGACGCGCATTGTACCAACATCAAACGTAAAATGAATTTGCCTAATAATCGGCTATTAATACAATTTGCAATTCAATCTTCGGGTTTTAATTAAACACGATCCTTAGATCGCATAAAAAAAGTTAAATAAAATAAGAATAGTTCTTAGCTTAAATTAAGAATAAGGCTGATTTTAAAACACTTAGTTTTGAGAAATAATAAACCATAGTGTTAGAAAGGATATTTATAGTTTAACGCTATATTAACAAGTAATCTAAAAGCGGCCAGTAGTTTTGAAAATAACGAATACCGCCTTGGGCTTGACCATTGAATGTAAGAGTTTAGTTATGAAAATCAGGACAGTGAGTGTGCTCGTGTTACTTAATGTGTGTGTAGGCGGACTGGCGCTAGCTGGCTCGGTGGCGCCCTCGCAATTGAGTAACTCTGATTTTATAGATAATGGCGTATTGGAAAGTGATTCGGTTTTAGCCGATAGCCTCGAAATTGCCGGTATTCTAAGCGATGATACGGTGACTCGATTTGGTCATGAATTGTTTGAGGCCTTTAACAAATCATGGCGAGCACCGGAAGGTATTCGCTATAACATCGCCTTTAATGAGCGCAATGATCCATTAAGGGGCAGTTTTGTTACGGTTAAATTGAATGAGCTTCAAGTTTTTGAAGGCTTTTTAAGCCCACGAGACGAAGCCATTCAAGAGTTAGGTAAGGGACTCGCAAGGGATATTAGAAGTCTCGTTTTAAGTAATGCAAATATAGATGATGAATTGTATTAACTGACTACGGGGTCAGTTAACTTAATAAAATAAACAATTTGGAGAGCCATCATGAAAAAAATACAATTAGCCTTGGCAATATCAATGATATTGGCTGCGCAAAGTGTTTGGGCTGCGTCAACAGCTGATATTATCAACATTCAACAAGCTAAGGGTACTGCTAACTTCGATAACATCCAAGCCACCGCTACTGGTGGAACGCAAACGATTAATATTTATCAAGCAAGTAGCGGTGCCGGTAGTACTGATATGGGAAGTGCTACAAGCCTTATAGCGACAGCTCCAACTCCACCTAACGCAAATGATTCAAACCAAGTCAGTTTATTGGTTAATGGGACTACTGGTAGCTCAACAGTCAAAATAGGCCAAGGTTATTACAATAATTCTGGAACTTGGACTGCATCTCAAACAGGTGGAACTACTAATAACGTAGTCTACGGTACTGTGACCAATGGTAGTGCAAATATTAGCCAAAACTCTGATGGTAATACTGTTAAATTTAATCTTGGTGCTGGTGGTTCTGGTTTAGTGACTGTGAATCAAGGTTTTGCTGGTACTAACGGTGGTGGTGGTAGTGGATTAACCGCAGATATTACTCAAACAGGTACGGGTAGCGTTACGGTAAATCAGGGTAATGCATCTGGAAGCTTAGCTACTTCAGGTACTACCACTGTTAATAACGCGGGTGCTGGTACTATCAGCGTTACTCAAGGTAATGGTACGGCAACTTCTAATGGTGTTGTTCTTGTTAAGACCTCAGCTGTTGGTACAGGAAGTTTAACTATCACTCAAACGGGTGCTGGTGCTGTTAATGTTGTTAATTCAGGTAATGCAGTAGCCTTAAATGGAACAGCAATCATTCAAAATACGACAGGTACTATTAACTTGACACAGATTGATGGTACCGTTGGAATTTACAATAATGGTCCAGGTACCTTGAATGTGGCTAACGGTGGGGCAACAAATGCTGTGTATGTAAATACTAATGGAACATCAGGTGATACAAGTGGAGTGACTCTT
>QVQF01000167.1 GCA_003584895.1 Methylococcales bacterium | reverse complement strand
CTTCAATCTTAGCAGGTAATATAGTAATGATTTTTATTGATCGTGCCGCTTGCGCGGTATTAACTTGCCCAGCTCTATAAACATTTGATTGTAAATTTTCGCCTGTTGCCGCGCAGCCACTTAAAATACTTACCACTGCTAATAATGCTATTTTGTTCATTTTATTATACCTTTTGTTATTAAAAGTTTTAACCTACCTTGTCTCGTCAAAATTTATATCAATACCTTATACAAATGGCAAGAATTATTAATGTAGATGTCCAAGACGACTAAAATGCGAGGCTTTAAACTGCTTGCTAGGCTCATATTGTAAATCAGAATAACTTAAGATAAAGATTACGCATAAATTAAACACCGTCCCGAAGGTCGCAAGTAAAGTGGCCTATACCGATGTTATCGGCCAAGACTTAAGCGTTATCGCCTCAGTCAATACCGTGGAGCATTTGACGGGAAGCCAGAGCTTCCGACTTTAGGTACCCAAGCGGAACTTGGGTACCAGCAAAAGCATCAGCAAATACCCTCGATGAAACGCAGTGCTGCGAGGAAGTCGGAGCGCTGTAAAACCTCGATTCCGCCTTGCTACATGGATGCTACGGACTGTTTTAAAAGGCAATAGCTGAAGCTATTGCACTCCAAGCTTTTACTTTTTAGCTTAACTTAATGGCAGTAAAGCGGAACTTGGGTACCAGCAAGCTTGTAAAACTAATGCTTCGCATCATGAAGCTTATGTAAAATGATTAAACTTCCTGTTATTTTTTTGTTAACTGGGCCTACAATCTTTGTTTTTAATTTGTTAGAGGTACGTCATGCCAACCATTAGCATGTTTTATGGGATTATCATCCGGCTGCTGTTTATTAATACTCATCTGCATGTCGAATATCAAGGAATGCAAGCAGTGATCTCTATTCCTGATGGAAATCTTCTGGAGGGTGACATTCCTTCTAAGAAGCTGCGCATGGTTCAGGCGTGGATTGCTATCCATGAAGATGAGCTCATGGCAGATTGGTCGTTGGCGGTTAGTGGTCAACCAGTATTTCCGATTGATCCTTTGCGCTGAGGAACCAGCATGATTCAAGTTAATTCTGTTGAGACTGCCCCCAACTTTAGCTTGCTTCTGAGCTTTAATAACGGTGAGCGACGTTGCTTTGATATGCAGCCTTATTTGCACTACCCCGTTTTTCGTCGCTTGGAGAATCCGGGATTTTTCTCTTTGGCTCATGTCGATTACGGCACTGTAATTTGGCCTTGCGATATCGACATTGCACCTGAAACACTCTATGAATATTCCGTTCCTTTGGATCTTAGTGAGCAAAAATAAATAAAGGCATCAGCAAATAGCCTCGATGAAACGCAGTGCTGCGAGGAAGTCGGGGCGCTGTAAAACCTCGATTCCGCCTTGCTACATCGAGGCTACGGATTAATCATTAAGCCGCTCTCACCTCCATATAGACACGTAGACCTAAAGCCGCAGTAATATTAACTAACGCGTCCAGCGAAAACCGTGATACACGTCCACGCAAAAGATCATTAATACGTGGCTGTGTTACACCGCAATGAACCGCTGCATCCGCTTGTTTCCAGCCATTAGCATTAATGATGACTGTAATTTGCCGCATCAAATCTGCCCGAGCTTGAAGATTAGCTGCCTGCTCTGGCGTATCAACAAGCGCGTCCCATACGCTATCAAAAGTTTGTATTTCCATCATTAAGCCCCTTTTATTATTTCGACATATCTTTTTCTGGCAAGCTCAATATCGCGTTTAGACGTAGCTTGTGTTTTCTTCTGGAAAGCATGGAGTACGTAGACTACATTAATGAGTCTGGCAGTGTAGACCACTCGATAAGTACCCGACTCATCCCAGATCCTGATTTCTTCAACCCCCTTACCAATGGAAGGCATGGGCTTAAAGTCATCAGGTTGCTCTCCACGCTGAACTTTGTCCAACTGATAACCGACATCTTGTTTCGCATCCTCTGGAAACTGTCGTAAGCATTTGAGCGAATCACCTAGAAATTGTATTTTCTTCATGACTTCAATATATCTGATTGGATATAAAAAAACAATTACACATTTAAAAAAGAGCCCAGGAAATTAATAGCTACAACGCCCGTAAAACCTGCAAAGGCGGCTTATTCAGCACCTGTCT
>QVQF01000016.1 GCA_003584895.1 Methylococcales bacterium | reverse complement strand
TCTGATTATCGGCGACCCTCAGCCTGAAAGCCTTGTCTTGATATTTAGGACCGTTGGTCCTATGGTTAATCCATGGCCCGACCAGACTGCTTGCCTGAGCCCTTTCATGCACTCGCCCTTCGATACGGGGGTGTGGGTGCCCTCGCCAAGGCGTTCGGGGTCACGCGAAGAACAATCAATCGTTGGGCTGATGGTTCAAGAAAGCCTCAAGGCCCCGCCATGATCCTCTTAGGCCAAATGCTGAAAGGCACCAGATGAAAAGTCCAGGGAAAGGACCAGGACCAGAGCCGTCCAAGAGAATTGAGGCGAAGCCTCCCGTGGCGGAGACCATCGTGCAAACGGCCGCCTCGGTCTCAATGGACATCTCCGGCCCGGTTGCGGCGGAATCCAGTGCTGCGAGCGAGCGCCTCCTGGCTGACTTCGTTTCGGATGAACGCAGTCCGGCAGGTGTAAAGGACTATGAGCACACCGCACCCAATGATCTTGCCGAGCCCGGCGGGAGCCCAGAGGACGAAGGGCCCGAAGGTATAGATGCTTCGTTGGCACTTTTTGATCAGAGTAAGATTCGGCGCGTGTATAACGAGTCAACGAAGACCTGGTGGTTCTCTGTCGTTGACATCGTGCAGGTTTTAACTGAACAGCCGGATTTCCAGGCCGCACGCAACTATTGGAAGGTCTTGAAAAACCGGCTTGCGGCAGAAGGTAGCGAAGCGGTTACAAAATGTAACCAGTTGAAAATGGCCGCCGCCGATGGCAAACAGCGCCTCACAGACGCCGCCACACCGGAAACCCTTCTTCGACTGGTGCAGTCGGTTCCGAGCCCCAAAGCAGAACCCTTCAAGGTTTGGTTGGCCAAGGTCGGCCATGAGCGGATGCAGGAACTCGCCGATCCGGCTCTTGCCCTGGATCGGGCCAGAGACCTTTGGCAGAAACATGGTCGAAGCGAAAAGTGGATCCAGCAGCGAATGACTGGGCAGGAAACCAGGAACAAACTCACGGATTACTGGATGGATCACGAAATCGAAGAGGGGGAGGAATACGCCATTCTCACGAATCTGATCCACGAAGAGTGGTCTGGCGTCAGCGTAAAGGCCCACAAGGGTCTGAAGGGGCTTCGCACCCAGAACTTGCGGGATCACATGACCGAGGCGGAATTGATCTTCACAGCCCTGGCCGAACTATCCACCCGCCAAGTCGCAGAAAGCGTGGAAGCCACTGGAATGCCCGAGAACAAGGAAGCGGCCAAAACGGGCGGGCAAATTGCTCGTAATGCTCGCCTTGATCTCGAACGTCGGACCGGGACGAAGGTTGTGTCTGGCGAAAATGCCTTGAAACCCCGGAAAAGAGACCAGCGGTAGGGGCGCAGGAGGAACGCCAACGACTGCTAGGCCTTCCCCGCCCACGCCAACTTCAAGAGTGGCTGCGGCATAGCTGGGGTCCGAACGGCTACGGCCAGCAGTCGAGGCAGCATGGACTTCAGATCGAAGCGCCGGTTGAAGCGGTATTGGAATTCGGCCAGATAGCGATCCAGGTGGACCCGGCTCACCCAGCGGGTCACCCCGACGAGGTTCCCCTTCAAGTTCCCTAGGACGGTGTTTACCCAAGGGAATGCCGGGTGCTTGGCGGAGCGCCACCCGCCAGGCATCTTGTGGGGTTCGTGCTTGAACCCGGCCTCGTCCAGGAAGTTGTATGCCTGCCAGCCATCCGTCAGGATCGTGGAGCCCTTGGTGAATCCCTGCCCGAACCAGGGCTTTAGGTCCCTGGCCGCCACATGCCTCAGGGCCTTCATCCGGAGATGCAGAACGGAGGCTGGGTTCTCTGGATCGGTCTGGACTGCCACGACGAAGGGAGTCTTTCCTGCGGCGCCACGGCCACGCTTCCCCAGGTGGCGCTCCCCGCCCACATAGGCATCGTCCACCTCAATCCGGCCCGAGAGGACCGTCTGGGCCTCCCGCTCCAGCATCACCTGGAGGATCTTCTGCTTCATGTTCCAGGCGGTTTCGTAGCACACCCCAAGCTGGCGCTTCAATTCCAATGCCGAGACGGAGTGCTTGCCTTGGGTCAGCAGGTGCATGGCCTGGAACCAGACTGTGAGAGGGAGCTTCGTGCTCTGGAAGATGGTCCCAGCAATCGGGCTGGTCTGTTTCCGGCAGTCCTGGCACTGGAACAGGCCACGGGACAGGCGGCAGTGCCG
>QVQF01000212.1 GCA_003584895.1 Methylococcales bacterium | reverse complement strand
TTTTTACTGGGTTCGTGCAAAGGTCTCAAAGAAAGTCTCTAAGTAGCGTGCTATTAGTTAAGTCAACCCCCATTAAATTAATTACAGTAGAATTTATCAACGCTACATTTAAAAAATAGCAAACTATTGCCAGATATAAAAAATAGTCGCGATTATTAATATGAGTTATCAGCAAAGGAAATATTAAATAAAACGTCATCTCAACCGCAATGCTCCAACCACCCGGCACAACGGAATTAATACTGTCAGGCCAAAAACCATGAAGAAACATTGCTGTTAAAAAAATCTGATGCAGACCAACACCTTCGGGCATCCAGTGACTTTCATCGACTCCGTTAATCCATAAATAAGCAGGAATTGCAATCCAGAATAAGGGTGCAATTCGTAGAAAGCGCCTCACGTAAAACTTCACAACTTGATTCGCTTCTCCGTTACGCAACTCCCACATATAACACATAGTTAAAGCGCTAACGAAGAAGAACAATTGAACGCCGAAACGACCCGCCGCTAAAATGCTATCAACATATTTAATGTGTATTTGAAATACTTGTGATATATGAACGCAAATAACGGACAAAATTGCTAATCCTCTTAACAGATCAAATGTCTTGTTACGGGAGGTTGCAGTGATAGGCTTAGTATTTATGTTACTTGTCATTTTTAAATAAGCTTCTATTGATTTTTAAAAATATGTTATTTAATCTGTGATCAAAAAAAATTTTAAAACCCCATAAACCTATTACATTGATAGCATAAATAATCTTAAACTTATCATCTGTTAGCAATGGTATAATCAGTGAGAAATCTATCTTTTTGGCTGATTGGTAAAGCTGCTTAATATTTCTTGCAGTATGCTGCCTTATTAATAAGCTATGCAATCTAGCTTGCTCAACGTCATTCACACATCGTCTTGTCCAGAAAAACGCTTCCAGCTGGTTCATTAACTTATATGCAAAATAACTTGAATCCTGCCCAGAATGCACACGACACTCATAAAGTGGTGTTGTTTGGTAAGCGATCCCCCCTACATCCGCTAAATCACAAAATAAAACAGCATCACAAACCTTACCGAATTCTTCTCTAAATTCAACTAAACGAACAGCCTGAGTACGATAAACCATAGGTGACATAGGAAGACATGAATCACCTGCATATTTCAGTGCTACTTGACCACTACAAGTATAAAGCTCGATAGTTTGCCCTACAATGGGTGCAAGTGTAGCATTCTTTCTGTACCCGTCTTCATCTATCAAAAAACCATTGCAAGATACAGCAACGAGACTATCATCGGCATCTAGTAACTTAAGTTGCTCTTCAATAAAATTAGGGCACAATCTGTCATCATCATGAAGCAAAACAATATATTTGGTTTCGCAATCGCAAAGAGCCCGATTAAAATTCCAGATAACAGGATGATTATGCTCCGCTCCCCGCCATTGAACGTCACCATCAATAAATTCTTTTACCTCATCAAATACGCGCTCATCACTACCATTATCGTAAATAATAATCTTTTTCGGTTGCCGGGTTTGCAAAAGAACCGAGGACATCGCTTCACGCAAATAGGTAGGCCGGTTATAAGATAATATACAAACGGTAATATCTAACATGCATTAACCAAACTGACAATACTTTTGGCAAAGCCTTCGTAGCTATGTAGCATACCCGCTTCTGTTTGAAGATACTCGCGTCCAGCGTTAATCATTGCTAATGCCTCATCTCTAGTCATTGAATTCATATAGTCTTCAACTTGCTCAAAAGAACTAAAATTCCGCATATCAATAAATGTCTCTTTGGGAATCATTGCTTCAATGTCAGGAGCGCCTAAATATAAAGGAATAGTGCCTGCTACAAAACAATCGATTATTTTTTCTGTCATATAACTTGGCCACATCATGTTTTCAAAGCAAATTGAAAACTGATAATCACTAATCGTTTCTAATTTGTTTTGGCACAGCCCCAAATAAAAATCATTGATACGATTTTTAATACGCTTACTCCAGGTAATAGGGAGTTCATCCCAAGCATCCCACCCGGAACCGTATAATCCCAAGGTACTTTTATTTACAAAATACTCAATAGCTTCAAGACGTTGCTCATGTAAGGATAGAGCTAAGGATTTTCTGTATATTGCAGACCTGGCTTGCCAGCTTGCTGATTTTAATTGTCGTAAAACATTCATCATACTTAAATTACC
>QVQF01000017.1 GCA_003584895.1 Methylococcales bacterium | reverse complement strand
AGCCAGAGCCAGAGCCAGAGCCAGAGCCAGAGCCAGAGCCAGAGCCAGAGCCAGAGCCAGAGCCAGAGCCAGGCAAAGTCACCCATACCTACACCTACAACTTTAATAATCTATCTGCCATCTACTCAGACGCCAGCGCTTATAAAGACATAGCCGCAGGACTACTGGCTTGCGCGCTTAATAAAGACATGAACGATTGTTTAATTTGGCTAAAAAAAGCCGATAATTCACAAAAGTTATGGGCGGGGGATCCTTATAAAAGACTGGTAAAAACAACTAGCGGTGAGTTACAACTACGCCCAAGAAATTCCTTTGAAGCCCTACAAATAAATGATTTTAGCTCTTGTAAACCTTGGCCTACACTCGAAATAAAAGCAGTTCATGAGCTGAGCCTAACCCTCATCAACACTTTAGCTTATAAATTGACCATTAGCCAGTTAACCGCCAAACAACAAAAAGCCCTAGAAGATAGTGAATATTTATGGAAACAGGCCATAGATGGTACTGGAGATGGCGTTTATGACTGGAATCTTCAAACCAATGACATATATTATTCCCCCCGCTGGAAAGCCATGCTGGGCTATAACGAAGAGGATATATTTACCGAGTTCAATAGTTGGGTAAAATTAATGCACCCCGATTATCTACAAGCAAAGACGGAAACCTTGCAAGCTTATCTAGCCGGCAGCATCCCAGAGTATGAAGTTGAATTTCCGTTAATTACCAAGCAGGGTGATTATCTATGGATCTTAAGTCGAGGCACGATAGTCAGTCGAGATGAGCTAGGTCAGCCTTTACGTATGATAGGTACACATGTTGATATCAGCCTGCGCAAGAATATAGAACTTAACTTAAGAGAAGATCGAAAAACCCTCGCCCTTTCTCAACGTATCGCCAATCTGGGCAATTGGTCTTACACGCATAGCACTGACACCCTCGTTTGGTCAGCACAAACGTATTTTATATATGGGGTCAATAAAGCCGACTTCGGTCATAACTTAAGAGCTATCACTGAACTCATCCATCCCGAAGATCAAATTTTAGTATCAACTTGGCGCTTTCAATTAACTCAGCCTTTAGCAAACAATCAGCTCATATTTCGTATCGTACGCCCTAATGGTGAGCAACGTCACATCAAAACTTTTGCCACTATTGAGTATACGGTTGATGGGCAAGTCTCACGTTTAGTCGGCTGTTCGCAGGATGTTACTGAGCAAATACTCAGTGAACAACAAGACCAAATCCATTTAGATCAACTCGCCCATATCACCCGTTTGGGACTCATGGGCGAAATGGCTACCGGTATTGCCCATGAGGTTAATCAACCACTGACCGCGGCTACCAATTATGCCTCTGCCTTAAAAATTTTAGCAACGGCAGAACATCCTGATGTGGAGAAAATTGCTAAGATTGCCGGCTTAGTGGCTGAACAAACTTTAAGAGCGGGTAAGATTATTCATCGCATGAAAGCCTTTTGCCAAAACCAAGATACGAGCGCGACTAGCACGAATATCAATACTTTAATTAAGGATTGCATAGTGTTGTGTAACAATGATTTTAAAAAGCACAACGTCACGCTTAAGCTAGAACTAGCAGACTCGCTGCCTATGCTGCTAGTCGACAGCATTAAGATCGAACAAGTGCTGATTAATTTAATCCGTAACAGCACCGAAGCCTTGAGCGCTCAGGACAACCCTACTAAAACCATCACGCTAAGCAGCTTGTTGCTAGATGAGAATCAGCTACAAATACAAGTCAGGGATAATGGTTCAGGTATAGAGCAAGCATTACAAGAAAAGCTGTTTATGCCGTTTGTTACCACCAAAACTGAAGGCATGGGCATGGGTCTGTCTATCTGCCGCTCGCTGATAGTCGCACATCGTGGCACATTGACCTTTGATAGCGAACTGGGACTAGGGACTTGTTTTTATATTACCTTGCCAATTCCGGAAAATTTGGAGTAAAACAGCTTCAGCTGTTTTTAAGTGCAACAGCTGAAGCTGTAACACTCCTAAGCCATCAGATAACTGATTCACAGACAAAACCTAGCCACTTTGCCACTAAATAAGGCGCTGCCCACCCAAAGCGACTGAAGTAAAACAGCTTCAGCTGTTTTAAGTGCAACAGCTAAAGCTGTTGCACTCCTGAAACATCAAATAACTGACTCACAGACAAAACCTAGCCACTTTGCCACTAAATAAGGCGCTGCCCACCCAAAGCGACTG
>QVQF01000018.1 GCA_003584895.1 Methylococcales bacterium | reverse complement strand
CCGATCTTGTACCCGACAAAAGCTGCGGTAATGAGAAAAGGCCCAGGCGTAATTTGTCCCAAAGCAATCCCATCGGCGAATTGATTCAGGCTCAACCACCCGTGAAGATCGACAACTTCTGACTGGATCAGTGGAAGGATGGTTGAACCATTTCCAAAAGCAACCGAACCAATTTTGAATAAGGACAAGCCGAGGTTTCCAAGGTCGGAATGCAGAGACCAGGCAAACACCGCTACACTCAATATTGCCCCGGTGGCCGCCCCAATTCCCAGCCAGCGTCGTACTGGCGTAGAAGGCAGATGCAAGTCTTTCGGGCGGGTTGTCGGCTTATCATTCCCTGACGATGGGCGAATAAATGTTGCGCCCAATGCCAACGCTATCAAAACCATTACGAGTGCGTTAAATTTGAATATGAGCGCTGCAAATGCAAACAGTGCAATGGCTGCTTCCACTCGCCCTTTGATCGCACGCCCACCCATATCCAGGGTAACGTTAAAGATCACTCCCACAACCAGTGCTTCCAATCCCAGGAAAAGCGGATGCACCCAGGGCAGACTCCCAGCGGCGAAATAAAGCGCTGAAAGACCTAACATCAAAAAAAATGAGGGCAGGACAAAACCAGTCGTAGCCAGAATTGCGCCTGGAATACCACGCAGCAGGTATCCCACGTAGGCGGTGAAATCGATCATAAGAGGACCTGGATAAAGCTGGACCATCGCCATGCCGTCATTCATTTCATCTTCGCTCAGCCAATGCCGACTTATAACAAGCGTTTTAATTTTTTGGATAATGGCCATCCCAAAAGCTGTTAATCCAATTTGAAAATAAGCCAGAAAAAGAGTTGCCAGAGAAACATAGGGGCGCTCTTTCTTTTCATCGATGGACGATTCGGCTTGAACGGATTCGTTTACCAGATGCATTTGTTATTGTCCTTTGCGATTTGAGGGGGCTGTGAAGTCACAGCCCCCTCTTTGATATATAAAACTTTTTTCTGTTTTTACACTTTTTCGGCACAAGGTATACAAACCACTTTACCATTCTTGATCCGGGCATAACGTTCCACCGCCACTTCGCCACATTCGCTGCAAATGATGGTATTGAAATCGTGCGGCCGCCCAGGCGTAACCTTTACTTCCGTTACAGGACCGATCACATAGAGCTTTTCGGTAGGTTCTGCCAAAATAAAATCCATCGCTGGCTCGATCAGTTCGGGTGCAATTTTGGAGGCTGGCACACCTTTTTTTCGAAATTGGATGAACTCGGATTCCTGGTTGCGTTTAATCACTTCGTTACGGGTGGCCACACGGACACTGCGGCCGGTTTTGTTGTCAATCAGGGTCAGAACAAATTTGCCGTAGCCCAGTTTGCGAATGTTGCCTTTGCCAAACGTGCAACCGGTGGCCATCATGACACCATCAGCGTAGCATGTAGCGCAGTGTTCACTGTCGATTTCCACCAGGGCTGTCAGTTGGCCGTCGCTGGCTCGTTCAACCCCTAAAGCTTCCAGGGCTGCCATTCCAGCGCGCAGGCCCATTGGCATGGCCGGGCACTTATGCCCGTGCAGCAATAGTCCAGCTTTGAATAATTCATCATTACGATCCATCTGTATTCTCCTTAATTCTAAGTTTGAAATATTTGATTGCAGCCAGGGCATGGAATGCAAACCGGCTGGCCGTCTTTCATCCGCACATGGCGATCAAAAATGTACCGCCATATACGCTGCATTTGGTTTTATTAAAAGGGCCCTCAGTAACTTATAGCTGAAATCTGGTTTCATTTCCATATTGAAGAGTCCTTCATCTTGTGGTTCTTAGACCCATTGGATCAACTTGTTATTTCGCTTATTTGATCAGATCAAAGATCATTTTTGCGGCAATCAAGAACAACAACACGCCAATCATCTTTTTTAGCTGTGTACTTGAAATCCTGGTTTTCATCAACTGCGAACCTACAATCGATCCCGCCGCCGCCATCACAGCCATAATCCCAATAAACCACGGGTCAAGCCCGCTTATGGTTGCGTGACCTAAAAAACCAGCTAATGAGGAGAAAACCACCACCATCGCCGTTGTTCCAGCCGCCATTTTGGCATCCAATCCCAGCCAGTTAAGTACAGGTAAAATGAAATTGCCACCGCCCACACCCAGCAACCCACCCAGAAAGCCTGCCACAGTTCCGACTCCCATGCCGGCGCCGATCTCAACCGGGCGACTTAGTGCTTGTTCGCG
>QVQF01000019.1 GCA_003584895.1 Methylococcales bacterium | reverse complement strand
CAGGTATTGTTTTGGCGTGCATTCCCCTGGGTCTGTTTTGGCTTTCTGGATTAAAACGCCTGAAAAACTGGGAACAGATCTGATGACTGGGTTAAGCCCTGCCCTAAATGGTCGTTGAAAATAAAAGATTGGCGCACCGTGTAATGAGCCAGGTTGTCCAGGTTTTTTGAAGCAAAGGCGGCCTGGTCCATTACAACGAACCTGGCGCCTTGTTATTTCACATAACGGCTATGCGCAGTCTTTCGCGGTAAGCCCCTGAACCAGCCATCTCTTCCAACCTTGCCCTGTAATTCAATACATATGGAAAGAATGGGGGTAAGGTTTGTGACAATCTGGGCAAAAGGCTTTGAAGTTGACAACGAAAAGGCCTCCTGAGCTTTGCGCTTCAGGAGGCCTTTTCTAACGATCCGTTTTGTTTACGGATTTATTTCTTACATAGCATTAAAAGTCTCGAACACCATAACGCTTGCCCCGCCCTTTAAAACCGGGCAATCCTTAGCCATGGAGACCGCCTCATCCAATGAATTGGCTTTGAGGATCGAGTAGCCGCTTGGCATGGGGCCGCCGGAACCATCGCTGACTTTTCCATCATTTGAAATTGTTTTTGCATTGGGGGTGAAAGGATTTCCACTATCGACCAGGGCAGTCCCCACTTTACCCATCCAGGTCTCCCATTCTTTCATGACCGCTTTTTGTTCGGTTTCGGTTTCGGGCATCGAGCCGCCGGCGTAGAGTAACAAGTAATTGACCATTGGTTTTTCTCCTATAAAAGTTGAATTTTACCTCTCGCCATTGCCGGGGATCAGCCTCCGCTTTAGCGAGCAGGTTTTATTGAATTTAATAACTATGACGGGTAATAGTCTCAAAACCATTCGGTCAATATTAAACGGTTAGATGTATAATCGTCATGTATCGATTTTCGATTTGTTTATTGGGAAAAGAAAAATGAGCAATCTCGCATCCAGTGAAATATCCAGCACACTCTTCTCAGAAAATTTTGAGCATACTCTTTCTGCTGCGCGGGGTGGAAACAGCGACTCTTTCAGCCAGCTGACTGAACCATACCGTCCCGAACTGCGCGCTCATTGCTACCGCATGCTGGGTTCAATTGAGGACGCGGAAGACCTGGTTCAGGAAACCTTCTTGCGCGCGTGGCGGCGATTGGAGACGTACCAAGGGCGGGCTTCTTTCCGCGCCTGGCTTTATAAAATCGCGACCAATGCCAGCCTGGATGCCTTGGAACATCTACCCAGGCGCACACTGCCGCTCGAATCGGAAAACTCCGAAGGAGTTATGGCTGCAGAAAAGTCCGCGGGAAATGAACCTGCCTGGATTGAGCCCTTTCCAGACCTGTGGCTGGCTGCCAGCAGCACCGGCCCCGAAGCCCGTTATGAAGCTTATGAGAGCATCTCACTGGCATTCCTGGTAGCCCTGCAGATCCTGCCGCCCCGCCAGCGGACGGTCCTCATCCTGGCGGATGTGATGGACTGGGCGGTCGCGGAAATTGCGGATGTATTGGGAATCTCTGTTTCGGCAACAACCAGCCTGCTGCGCCGCGCACGCGTGACCATGAAAGAACGCAACCAATCCGGGAAACTGTACCTGAGCAAGGTCGGGATTCAGGATAACCAGACCAGGCAAATCCTCGACCAATATGCCCGCGCCTGGGAATCTGCAGACCTGAATGGGATCATTTCCCTGCTGGCGGATGACGCCATTTTCCCCATGCCGCCTACCGTACTGCGGAAACAGGCCCTGATTGCGCTTTATACGGATGTTATTTTGGCCGGGGATACGGGCGGACGCTGGAAGCTGGTCCCGATTCACGCCAACGGCCAACCCGGGTTTGCGTTTTATCGCCTGGATGATGAAACCCACCAGCACCAGGCCTTTGCACTGCAGGTGTTGACGATCAAATATGGGCTGGTGGTCAGCGCAACGACCTTTGGGGTCCCGGCCCTGTTCCCCTATTTCGGCCTGCCCGCAACTCTTTAGAGCGGGTTTCTAATTTTCGCCGGGGGAACAAATGTCAATGTAGGGCTTTAATCCTGATTTCAGCATTTCGCATGAATCCTGCAAATGGCAAGGTGTGTATCGAATATTGTTTCAGATCCCATCACTGGATTTAGAACGGGATTCGATAAATGGTTATTTCAATCCGGAATGCAGGAAACTATCAATAAACTGGCGCTGGAAGATCAAGAAGATAACCAGCAACGGGCCAACCACAATTAAAGTGCCGGCTGTTACG
>QVQF01000084.1 GCA_003584895.1 Methylococcales bacterium | reverse complement strand
AAGTTATACATAGTTTTAGTAACAAGGACATAAGGCTCATTGAGAGCTTTTTTATGCAATACCTTCACAGGGGTCTCCTATTCTTTTTTACCCCAGTATCTATTATTCTCGCTTACTATTGAACGTAATTGCCTATTAGTTAAGCACACGACTAAAAACTGTAATAAGATACAAGCGTTTTTACTTTGGATGAGTCACTTCCTATGCGTCGTTTTATTTTAATGAGTTTTCTTGTTTTTCCTGTCTTTGCTAATGAGCAACCGCCTGAGACTGAGGCCGTGACTGATTTACCCGAATTACCTTTGCCAGTGCACAGTGGCGAAACCATGGAACCTGATATTACCATTGTTCGTAAAGGTACTAATACTGTAGAAGAATATCGTAGATCCGGTAAGCTTTATATGATCAAAGTGAAACCTGATATCGGCCCCCCTTATTATTTTCTTGATAATGATGGCGATGGCAAAATGGATGTGCGCACTAATGATCTAGATAAAGGCAGTAACATCAATATGTGGAAACTATGGGAATGGTAAGAATATAAATCGTGTCTGTTTATACGGAAGTCTATTCGTCACAACTTAAACGATTTTTCTCATACTATACGCTTGGTGAATTGATTAGTTTTGAGGGCATAGAAGACGGTATCAATAATACCAATTACTTTGTAGACACGACACAAGGTCGCTTCGTATTAACTTTATTTGAAACACTTTCAATCAGTGAAATACCCTACTTTACTAAATTACTTTCATATTTAGCCAAAAACGACATTTCTTGCCCAGAGCCCCAATCAGATCAATCAGGTCAGTTATTGCGTCAACTTAATAATAAACCTGCCGTATTATTTAAATGCTTATCAGGCACAGCAATATCAACACCTTCTATTGAGCATTGCCAAGAAATAGGTCATCAATTAGCGAAAGTGCATTGTTGCACAAAAAACTATGCTTTCCCTATCGGGAACAGTCACGACTTAAATGGATGTATAGCGTTAGCTGAAAAAATTGATTCCCAGTTATCAGTTTCAGATCGCGCACTTATTCAAGATGAGCTGCTTTTTCAAGCTGCTCATCCCATGAATGACTTACCACTAGGTGTTATACACGGAGATTTATTTAAAGATAATGTATTGTTTCTGAATAACAAAGTTAGCGGCATACTAGACTTTTATAGTGCTTTTACAGGTATATTACTGCTTGATGTTGCTATTACCGTCAATGATTGGTGCCATGAAAATAATCAACTTAATCCAGAAAAAATTAAGGCATTACTTTCTGCTTATCAAACGCTAAGGCCTTTTTTAACGTGTGAGAAGCAGCATTGGCCAATTTTATTAAGGGCATCAGCCTTACGTTTCTGGCTTTCGCGCTTAGAACATCAGCTCTATCCTCGCCCCGGCAATCTCATCTTGGAAAAAGACCCACTTCAATTTCGGCAACTACTACTACAACATCGATTGAATTTTTCAGTTAATTCAATTTTATAGGTCTTAGTATTATTTTTTAGTGCTTTCTTCTTTAATAAGTTTATCCATAACTTCAATCATTTTTTCATGGGAGCCTGCCAAAGTGCCATTGGTTTTGTATTTTCCATTAACAATGATGGCAGGTACGCCTGTTATGCCATATCTTGATGCCATGAGAGGTGCTTGACGCATTTTAGAGTCGACAGCAAAGGAATTGTAAGCTTCTTTAAATTGGCTTTCATTGACGCCATGAGCTGCAAAAAAAGCAGCTAATGAAGCTTCAGTATCTAATTTTTCTTTACCACTTTGTATGGCCTCAAAAAAATCAGCATGGATTTTTTCAACAATGCCTAATGCTTCTGCTGTGTAATAAGCTTTAGCATGTTTACTCCATAATTCATTAAAGGCAGCAGGCAGGCGGATAAACTCTACATTGGCAGGTAGATTTTTTTTCCATTTTTCAAGCAAAGGTTCAAAGCTATAACAATGTGGGCATCCGTACCAAAAGAATTCTATGATTTCAATTTTTGCTGGATTTTGTGTAGGTTGGGCCGGTGATAGCGTTTCATAACCTACCGATTCTGCTTTAACTAAAAAAGAAGAAAAGAAAACTAAGATTATCAAACTGATTTTAATGATTTTTTTTAACATAAATTAAGTTCCCAAAGAAGATAGTCGATTAATAAAGTCGAGAAAGCTACGTTAAAAAGCATCACTCTTTATTATATTTAAGAGTGATGCTATATATAACCGTTAATAATTTTAGTCAGTAAATATTTATTTC
>QVQF01000020.1 GCA_003584895.1 Methylococcales bacterium | reverse complement strand
AGTGGCACTCATCGGTGCACTCCTATGGTGAAAGGGTTAGTCTTGGGTCGCTGACAACAACCAGCGTTTCTCGAAAGGCATGGCACCAAGAGGGTCTTCGACCCTGGGGTGCCTCGTGGAGAGATCGACTTAACGCCAGAGGAACTTCGGGGGCACTTCGGCGCCCGTGACGACCTTCCGCGCGATGGTCCAGAAGTCCCGGATCTTGTCTTTGACTTGTTTCACTTCCCCGCCGAGCACCTTGAAGACCAGGCCTTCATCGTTGGGCAGCTTGCTGGCTCCCCAAGCGATTCCATCCTCAACGCTGAATCCAGTTCCCACCAGGGCGTGAACCTCTTCAGCATTGGCCTTCGCGGTGAGGAACAGGACATTGGCGTAGACGTCAAAGTCCCCCATGACCCCGACCTGGCGCAGATCCGCCCGCTCGGGTTCGAGAATGTACTTTTCGCAGAAGCGCTCCTCGCCAGAGGGGTCGAAACCCTTGACGCAGGAGGAAAACACGTCAAAGCCAAAGTATTCGTCCTCCCGGTGGTAGCGGCGCCCAGGCAGCAGAATCTCCGAGTAAATCAAAGTCGCGGACGGGTGCCGCACGATGTGGGTTTCAGTGATGAATCGGGAATTGCGGAAGGGAATGATCGGCTCGGGCATGAACTCGAGATAGGCGTTTTCAGCCAGGGTAAAGGTCTGGGCCTGGGCGGCATAGTTGGTGTCCATGGACTGGACTTTGGTCATGCCCTGGGTGGTGATATGGGCATAGGCGTCGGCCTCGACATCGATTTCCAGGGAATACCGGTCGCCCTGCAAGGTCCCCCCGGAGGTCGTGATGATATAGACGCAAGCCATGTTCGGCAGGGCCTCGTCCCAGTAAAGGGCCCGCTGGGCCATGAAGGGCGTGCGGTGATCGAGATCGATCATGGCCGTTCGCTCGTCCCGGCGGGCGAAGCTCATGCGCATGTACCCGTTCTTACCCACGGATCCGCTGGCCATCTGAGCGGGCTCATCCTGATAGGAGGCCAGTTCCCGGGCGTCAGAGCCAAGTTCCTGGGCTCTTTCCCAGGTCCTTGAATCGGGGGCATCCGGGCAGAACGCCGTGAAACGAACCTTCGGGGCGACCGGAGCCTCTGGCTCAGCGATGAGAAGATCAGAACCTACACATTGCATCAACGCCTGCATACGACGCCTTTCTGGACATGCTTTTTCGCGATCAAACAACCCGTGCTGGTGGTTCACCAGAGCGAGAGATCAAAGAACGGAGAGCGCCTCGGTCCGGACCGGCAGATCGAACAGGATGTCGCGCCGAATGAGATCGGCCAGCTCCTGGATTCCCTCGCCGGTCTTGCAGTTGGTGAAGAGGTAAGGCTTGCCGGGACGCATCAGGGCCGTGTCGTGATCCATGACTTTCAGGCTGGCCCCGACGTAGGGCGCGAGATCCGTCTTGTTGATCACCAGGATGTCGGACTGGGAGATGCCGGGGCCGTTCTTCCGTGGGATCTTGTCCCCGGCGGCCACGTCGATGACGTAGATGAAGAAATCCACCAGCGCCGGGCTGAAGGTCAGGGTGAGGTTGTCACCGCCGCTTTCAATGAGCACCAGGTCGGTGTCGGGGAACTTGGATTCCATGTCCTCAACCGCTGCGAGGTTCATGCTGGGATCTTCGCGCACCGCCGTATGGGGGCAAGCTCCCGTCTCGACGCCGATCACCCGTTCCGACACCAGCACACCCTTGAGGGTCCGCTGAACGTGCTTGGCATCCTCGGTGGTGACAATATCGTTGGTGATGATGACAATCATGACGCCCATCTTCAGGAGCAGGGGCGTGAGCATTTCGATGATGGCCGTCTTGCCAGAGCCGACGGGGCCACCGATACCGATGCGCGTGATCTTTTTCATTTGAATTTCTCCCGACTGAGGCTGTGTCTGACCTAGTTCATAAACATGCGGATGTGAGCCTTGACGTGGGTTGCCGCCAGAAGGTCGATGACAGGCGCGTAGTTAGACATGTCTTCCAGCGACTTGCTCGACGATTGGAGGAAGGCCGCGGGGATGTCCCCGGTCAGCTCGAATAAAATGGCCTGGGTACCGAAGTGATCGATCTTCATAAGGCGCAGGGCGGCACTGAGGATGGCGGTAGCCACACCGTACTGGTGGACGGCAAAACAACCCTGGGCCGGCAGCCCGAGGGCGGCGAACACCATGGCCAGGGAAACGGGATGAGTGCCGTGCGTGGCGCTCGTCGTGATGAGGCGCAGCCATTCCT
>QVQF01000021.1 GCA_003584895.1 Methylococcales bacterium | reverse complement strand
CAACAGCAAGGTATTTTTAATGCCGACAATCAGTTGCTGCAAAAATCAGAAGTGCCGGCCTTATTTAAAGCCTCGATACAAAAACTGGAGAGATAAGCTTATGAACAAACAAAATAATCCTATTATTAGTAACTCATGGACTAGTCTTAAACAATTTACGCCTGCACGTATCGCCTTAGGACGCGCAGGTATTAGCTTACCTACCCGCGCCAGCTTGGATTTTCAATTAGCACATGCTTTAGCGCGCGATGCGGTGAATATCCCTATTGATTTTTCGGTACTAGAACAAAGCCTAAGTTTGATGGGGCTTGAATCATTGACTTTAAATACCCAAGCAGAAAATCAGCAACTGTATTTACAGCGCCCTGATCTGGGACGCATATTAAGCGACGCTACTTTAGCGTGTTTACAACAGACCGAACCAATATCGACTGATGCTGTTATCGTTGTAGCCGATGGTTTATCGTCCAAAGCCATACAACAACATGCCCTGCCCTTTTTAAGGCTATTACTACCCCAACTACACGACTATCGCTTAGCACCTGTGTGCTTGGTTAAACATGGACGAGTCGCTATAGGCGATGCGATTGCCGAACACTATGCCGCAAGATTATGTATCGTATTAATTGGTGAAAGACCGGGCTTAAGCTCACCTGACAGCATGGGACTTTATTTCACTTATCAAGCTAGAGCTAAGCTAAGTACCGATGCCGACCGCAATTGTATTTCTAATATTCATAGCAATGGACTGAGTTATGAGCAGGCTTTAAAGAAGTTAGTTTTTTTAATCACTGAGTCCGAAAAGTTAAAGCTTTCTGGTGTTAATTTAAAAGACGAAACGACTGATACTACTCCAGATGAACAGCTGAAATGGGTTAATTTTTTATTGGATTAATCGAATAGTTGTGCTTAACAAAGTGAAGCGCATCACTCATGAATGATGCGCTTCCTAGTGACGGCACATCCTATGCAATGTGATAATTTTTATTGTATGAGTTTTTTCCGACTAACTACCCAGCCTATCATTGGTATGCTTAACAGCATCATTGCTAATTCTTCAGGTTCTGATACCGAAACAACTGGCGAATACTCAACGAAATACCCTCTAATTGGATCGCCACTTGACGCAACACCCGCAACAGCGTCAGCCCATTGACCTGTTGAAATACCATAATTTAGTATCCCTATATTCATGTAAGCAAAACTCGGAAAAGAACCATTTGGTTCTGAACCACCCCAGTTTGCGTAGGCACCAGAAACAGCAGTGCCACCCTGAGAAAATATCTGACCTATTTCAGGACCAGTGTTCCAAATGCCAGTTCCAAAAAGATTTACTTTCCCACCTAGCCAAGCCCCAGAAAAGTCAGTAAATGTTGCGAATTGCGAAACAAGAAAACTGTTTTCAGATGATGAAATTATAGTTGCAAGATATCCATTTACATTATCAAAAATACTGTTTTGTGCGACATTTTCAGCATCTTGCCAACTTATTCCATCAGCATTAACAAAATCAAAATAATTTGCTCCGAATTGTATGGGCGTAGCATATACATTTGCGTTCAAACAAAGTAATAAAAACGAACCTAATAATAGATGTTTCATAATATGAACTCCTTTACGTTTTTCAAAATTTTGTGGATTGGGTTAACAGCTTTATCGCTTACCCAATCCTTCGGTTTGTTCTTTCGAACAGAGCTATAGGTGCTGAACAAAGTGAAGCGCATCACTTTTGAATGATGCGCCTCCTAGCGTCGGCACACACTATGTATTACACCGTTGAACAAATAAGTTCTTACTTCTGAGTCTGGTACCTAGTAAACCGGCTAATCCAGCTCCAAAGAGAAGTATTTGGCTTGGTTCTGGTATTGTGGATGGCAATGGTGCAGAGTCTCTTACTAAAAAGCTCCCATATGATATATTACTCGATGAATCCCCCGTACTTCCAACATCTTGGAAACTAATAGAATCCGCATGATTATTATAGCCGATAACTGCTAATTCATGAGTTCCTTGAGAATTCGTCATTCCTGTCACGCCAATAGCATAAGTGCTTAACCCATCGAAAGGGTAAGTTATGCCTAATTGATTTGCAAGTGAATAACTAGCCAAATAATATGGATTACTAAAATCCCAATATCCCCAGATATTTCCTTGCACTACTCCTGCATCCGAAATTAACTGGCCAACCTCCGCTACTGTAGCGTAACTAAAACCAAATATTGTAGTAAATCCATTAAACCCAGAAAATACATCATTGTAGCT
>QVQF01000022.1 GCA_003584895.1 Methylococcales bacterium | reverse complement strand
GGGTGTCTAAAACATCTATTGGCAACATCAAATGATTGCTTGCATATGCTACAATGACCCTTTTATTGCCCTATTACGTCCAAAGAGGTTGCTTTCGTGGCAAATATTATTACTCGTAAATCTGTGATGACGCTTTTTTCATCTCCTACTTGTGCAATGAGTCATTGCGCTCGTTTTGTTTTGCTAGAGAAAGCGGTTACTGCAGATATAGAATATTTTGACCCGACTGATCCACCAGAGGATTTACTTGAACTTAACCCCAATGGTACTTCCCCAACGTTGATAGAACGTGATCTTGTTCTTTATGATTCCCGGATTATTATGGAGTACTTAGATGAGCGATTTCCTCATCCTCCATTACATCAAATGGATCCTGTTTCTCGTGCCAATGCCAGAATGCTGATTAAAAGGATAGATCAAGATTGGTATCAATTATTAGATGAAATATTATCTTCTGGTGAAAAAAAAGCCTCCCGAGCTAGAAAGATGCTCAGAGAAAGTATTTTATCTGCAACGCCTATTTTCGCAGCTAGACCTTATTTTATGAGTGATGAGTTCTCTTTAATTGATTGTGCTATTGCACCTTTGTTATGGCGATTACCTGGTTTAGGAATAGATGTTTCAACGCCGAATGATGTTATCACTAATTATGCGCAGCGTATTTTTAGAAGACCCGCTTTTAAGCGAAGCTTGAGCGAAGCAGAAAAAGAAATGATTGAACCTTTAAAATAACGATTACAAAATGACTTCTTTAAAGCCCTATTTGATTCGCTCAATTTATGAATGGATAATTGATAATGAGTTGACGCCTTATTTACTGGTAAATGCAGAAAATACTCGTGCAGTCTTGCCGCTAAAACTAATTGAAGATGGAAAAATAATTTTAAATATTAAGCCTCAAGCAATACAAGGGCTTGATTTGGGTAATACGGATATACAATTTAATGCCAGGTTTAGTGGAAAGCCGATGGGAATTGTTGTTCCAGTCTCTGCAGTTATGGCCATTTACGCTAAAGAAAATGGTAAGGGAATGATTTTTGATCAGGAAGAATTGACAGATGAAAATCCACCTCCTGATAGTAAGCCACCATCAAGACCTAATTTACGCATAGTAAAGTGATTAAAAGCTTATAAGAAATAAGTTGTAAGTTGACTGTGTAAGTCAATTTTTAAAACGTCCTTCTATTTTTAGCTTGTGTTTCTTTTTAATACTACGATAGTTAACAAACTCCCCGTATAATGCCCAGTTATTTTAGTAGTAATTAGGTGTGGTTTATGCAAATTATTCAGGAAGCGCTCACGTTTGATGACGTTTTATTGGTGCCAGCACATTCGACTGTGTTACCACGTGATGTAGAATTGAAAACGCAGTTGACACGAGGTATTACGCTTAATATTCCCCTGGTTTCTGCGGCTATGGATACAGTGACAGAAGGTCGACTTGCGATCGCGATAGCTCAAGAGGGAGGGATTGGTATTATTCATAAGAATATGACCATTGAGCAGCAAGCTAGAGAAGTTCGACATGTAAAGAAATATGAAAGTGGTGTCATTAAAGATCCAATTACTGTTTCTCCAGATGTTAGTATTCGTGAAGTTATCAAGCTAACGCGCTCTAAAAATATCTCAGGTGTTCCGGTGGTTAATGGGGACGAATTGGTGGGTATTGTTACCAGTCGTGACTTACGTTTTGAAACCCGATATGACGAACCCGTTTCAAAGGTAATGACGCCTAAAGATCGCCTCGTTACAGTCACAGAAAATGCTGATCGTAAAGAAGTCGTCGCATTATTGCATAAGCACCGGATTGAAAAAGTCTTAGTCGTCAATGAATCGTTTCATTTGCGCGGCATGATTACCGTAAAAGATATACAAAAAGCTAAGGATTATCCTTTAGCGTGTAAAGATGAACAAGAACGTTTGCGCGTGGGTGCAGCAGTAGGAACAGGACAGGGTACAGAGGAACGTGTTGCTGCATTGGTTGAAGCAGGCGTTGATGTCATTGTGGTAGACACTGCACATGGACATTCTCAAGGCGTTTTAGATAAGGTGCGTTGGGTTAAGCAAACCTATCCCGCTGTTCAGGTTATCGGTGGCAATATTGCAACTGCGGCTGGGGCGTTAGCTCTGGTTGAAGCCGGTGCTGATGGTGTTAAGGTGGGTATCGGTCCTGGCTCCATCTGTACCACTCGAATCGTTGCCGGTGTAGGCGTTCCGCAAATTACAGCGGTAAGTAATGTGGCTGAGGCCTTAAAAGGTACAGGCGTCCCACTGATTGCTGATGGGGGTATACGTTATTCTGGAGATGTTGCAA
>QVQF01000023.1 GCA_003584895.1 Methylococcales bacterium | reverse complement strand
CCTTAATAAGCGCGTTTCTGTCTAGTTCGATATTACTTAAGCTAAGGTCTTTATAAGGTTGTTCGTTCTTACGCATTAATTCACGCGGCTGCATATCCAGCATCAGTAATAGCTTATCTAATACTTCATCTGTTGGCGGTGTTTTAAGGTATTCAATCACCTCTACATCGATACCGTGGCCTTGTAATAATTGCAGGGTTAGTCGTGATTTTCCGCAACGCGGATTGTGATAACAGATTGCTTTCATGATTTGTACGTCTAGGAAGCCAGCATTCGATAAAATTAATGGCTATAATATCATTTTTAAGACCTTAAGCTTAAAAACCCTAAACCCCAATCTTCTTCATCGATACAACAAAAGGCATGGCAGTGGCAATATCTCTCATTAACGAACATATCAAAGATAGGGCAAGGCAATATTGGCTATTAGCTCGCTTCGATAGACCTATTGGCACTTTGATTTTATTGTGGCCAGCTTTGTGGGCCTTATGGGTTGCCAGTGCAGGCAAGCCAGATATAACAGTGTTAATCGTTATTTGTATGGGGGTTGTGCTGATGCGTGCTGCCGGCTGTGTTATTAATGATTATGCCGATAGAGATTTTGATCCTCATGTCGCACGAACTCAACAGCGCCCTATTGCTGCGGGTAGAGTCAAACCTAAAGAAGCTTTAATAGTTTTCGTGGTGTTATGTTTATGTGCTTTTGCACTGGTATGGTTGCTTAATATCTATACGGTTATGTTGTCATTTGTTGCTGCATTTCTGGCGGCCAGTTACCCTTTTATGAAGCGGTACACGCAATTGCCTCAAGCTTATTTAGGGATTGCTTTTGGATGGGCGGTACCTATGGCCTTTTCTGCGCAACTTAACAGTATTCCAGTCGTGGCATGGGTTATGTATTTGGCGGTAGTTTTATGGGCTTTAGTATATGACACCATGTATGCCATGGTTGATAAAGAAGATGATTTAAAAATAGGCATTAAATCAACTGCCATACTTTTTGGTGACTACGATAGACATATTATGGCTATCTTGCAGTTAATTATTTTAATGTTATTAGTGGCCGTTGGGCAGTTGCAGCAGTTAAGCTGGCTTTATTATAGTAGTGTCTTAATCGCAGCTGGATTTTTTGGTTATCAACAAAAATTGATATTCCATCGAGATAAAGCTCTGTGCTTTAAAGCCTTCCTTAATAATAATTGGTTTGGCTTGGTGATATTCGTAGGTTTATTGTTGGACTATGGTTTGCGTTGATTGTGATGCTGATGTTTCGCAGCTTTGTTCACTGTGTGCATGGAGTAAAACAGCTTCAGCTGTTTTAAAGTGCTGAGCCAATTGATTTAGAATCCTAGCGAACAATAGCTAGCGCTATCAAGCATTGCTCCTTATATTTATTGTATTTTATGGTTACGGAAGATACTTTTAACTTTGAAATTAATCTAGGCAGCATTTCTTATACTTTTTGCCACTATCGCAAGGACAGGGATCATTTCTGCCAATCTTAGTATTGCCAGTCTGTCTTACGGGAAGATATTCAGTTGAATGAGGCTCTGGATGAAAACAGGCCCACCATTCCATTTCAGAAATAACATTATTAATGAGCCTAAACCTAGGGTTAACTTTCAATTCTGCCAGCGCCGTTTCAATATCCATTTGCATATGGCGATCAAAATCAGCTTGATCAATCATTCGTATATCACACAGGCCTTGATCAAAGCAAAGAGTCAATTGCTCATAGAGTTCGGCAGGATGAATGTAGCAGCAAATAATGGCCAAAAGGGCAACAACCAGCGGATCGCAATCCTCTGCAATACACCGAGCTAGGTAAGTTTTAAGGTAACTAACCAGCTCATCTCGTGATAGCTTATCAACATTGTAAAGAATAACTAAGGCGCCTAATGCGGCACTCTGAACATATTCATTTACTTCTGGATCTTCAATAAGTTGCTTTATTAAGCCAAGATCGCCATGACAAACAGACGCTAAAATACTATCTAAATCTTCTGTGACTGTATCACCTGTTGGATCTAAGGCTTCATCTTCAAGTCCAAGCTGTCCAAAATATTGCACAATAATGGGATAAGCTCTTTTTTCCCTGAATTGCGCAAGTAGATAAATACTATAGATAAAGGCCGGTGAGTCCTCAAGAGACTCGGGATCATTGGCAATGTCATTAATAATATCTAATAACACTGGGGTAATGACCTCCTGCTGAGCAATAGCGTCTTCTAACGCTGCCCTTGGGAAATAAGAGTCATCGGCTACATTTAATTCTGAAATTATTTGGTCTATGGTCAGCATTTTATGGGTGGGTGTGTGTGGTATATAACTAATAAATTAAAGCGTTTTAGATAGCAACTA
>QVQF01000024.1 GCA_003584895.1 Methylococcales bacterium | reverse complement strand
CTTCACGATTCAACCGTTCATATTCGGACAAAACTTCTGGGTCAGCCAAGGCTTTAGTTTTTAATTCAGCGTGTGTCAGCATTTTTAACCTCATTCATGCGGGTTTCGGCAATTCGCCGTTCTTTTATCGAAGTTTTTTGTGTCTTCTTTACAAAACTGTGCAACATTACGATACGGTGAGAAACTAACGTGCAATCAAAGACACGAGCGATTCCTTCCGCACCTTTTAATCTCAGTTCAAACAGCCCATTACCAAACGCCTTGGTGTGAGGTTCACCAAGATTGGAGCCATAAATCTCCATACGGTCGGTTAAACTGAAAAAACGAGCTTGCAACGTTTTTGGCAAAGTCAAAATATCAGATTCAACAACTTCATTGTAATAAATAATGGTGTAATTCATGAGCTAAAGATAACAAATATGTTAGTTTTGCGCAATATTTAATGAGTCGCGTTAAGCAACGGTATTATAGTTGTTCAATTTACGAAGATGAGCATGGAATTGAGGAGTTTAGCCGCCGTCATTAGGCACAAAAAAGGGTGAATAAAACGACTGTTTATTCACCCTTTATAAAGATTCTAGCTGGCAAATATTATCTAGGAAGTTCTGATGACCCCATCAAAAATTCGTCGACGGCTCTAGCTGCTTGTCGGCCTTCGCGTATAGCCCAGACCACTAATGATTGTCCACGTCGACCATCACCGGCTGCGAATACTTTGTTAATGCTAGTGCTGTATTGTTTTTCGGTGGCTTTGATTTGACCACGTCCGTCAAGTTCAACACCTAATTGCTTTAACAAGCCTTCATGTACAGGATGCACAAAACCCATAGCCAATAGCACTAAGTCAGCATCTAAGGCAAAAGCACTGCCTTCTTTATCTGACATTTTCCATTGACTGCCTTCTTGTTTCCATTCGACTTCTACGGCATTCAGATGAGTAATTACGCCATCTTTGCCTGTTACACTTTGGGTGTTGGCACTCCAGTAACGGTGTTTGATACCTTCATCGTGTGAGGTCGTGGTACGTAACTTGTTAGGCCAGTTTGGCCAAGTGGTTAATTTGTTTTCTTTTTCAGGAGGCTTAGGCAAAATTTCCAATTGCACAACAGATAATGCGCCTTGGCGTATAGATGTGCCTATGCAATCAGAGCCGGTATCGCCGCCGCCTATTACAACCACATGTTTTCCCGCTGCTGAGATAGCAACCTCTTCTGCGATAGTATCGCCCGCATTGCGTTTGTTTTGCTGACGTAAGAAATCCATCGCAAAATGAACACCTTCGAAATCATTACGGCCTGTTACTTCTAAATCACGCGGTTTTTCTGAACCAACTGCTAAAACCACAGCATCGAAGTCATCGAGTATTTTTTGTACTGGAATATCGGTGCCAATATGGCTGTTGGGTCTAAAGCGCACGCCTTCAGCTTGCATTTGCGCAATACGTCGGTCTATGTGTGACTTTTCCATTTTGAAATCAGGAATGCCGTAACGTAGTAAGCCACCGATACGGTCATTCTTTTCATAAACGACGACATCATGTCCGGCACGCGCTAACTGTTGCGCGCAGGCCATACCAGCAGGACCAGAACCTATGACCGCTACACGTTTACCAGAGCGTTGCCCAGCAATCAGCGGTTTTACCCAACCCATTTCCCAGCCTTTGTCGATAATGGCACGCTCTATAGACTTAATGGTGACCGGTTGATCGGTTAAATTTAAAGTACAAGACGCTTCACAAGGTGCAGGGCAAATACTTCCAGTAAATTCTGGGAAGTTATTGGTGCTATGTAACACCGATAAGGCTTCTTGCCAATTGCCGTGAAATACGCCGTCATTCCATTCAGGAATAATGTTGTTAACAGGGCAGCTTTGATGGCAAAAAGGGATGCCGCAATCCATGCAGCGTGAGCCTTGCTCAGCCATTTGTGCATCGCTAGGTGCGAGTGTAAATTCTCGATAATGTTTTATACGATCACTCGGTGCTTCATAGCTCCGTTCAGTGCGCGCTAGTTCCATAAAACCAGTGGGTTTTCCCATTTTAAATACCTTCTTTAAATAAACGGTTACGCAGTTAGGGAAGCTTGTTCTGCTTTAATTTGTTTAAGCGCTGCACGGTAATCGACCGGCATGACTTTAACAAACAGCGGCAAGTAATGCTGCCAATGATCCAATATGTGCTGTGCTCTAGGGCTGCCCGTATAGCGCTTATGATTTTGAATCAAATGTTTTAAGCGTTGTGCGTCATGACGCGTCATGTCGGACATTAAATGTACACGACCATGCGTTTCTAAATCACCACCTTGATGAGCAAGAAGCTCAAGAGCATCATCATCTTCTGGTATCGGTTCTAGCTCTACCATGGATAGATTGCACAGCTGG
>QVQF01000025.1 GCA_003584895.1 Methylococcales bacterium | reverse complement strand
CGGATAACATTCTTATCAACGTGACTCGGTGAACATTTAAACCGGCCTCAATAAGGTGAAAATTTGCCCGGACAACGACTTTTTACGCCTGAGCCTGACCCGGTTCCCAAAACGCTGCAAGGCTGAATTTTGGACATTTACCCCACGAAAACCGGATTGATCGACCGGGCAGTGCATGGTTTTCATGGCGGTGTTGGGCTTTGCAATTTCCTCGACGGGTTTAGCAGGGTGGGGTTTCAACCCGCGACTGCTTGCATTATCGTTGTTCATTTTAGGCGTCTATTTTTTCACCATCCGTTCACAATAATATTGTGGGGTCCGTATTTTACTGATTCGGAAAAATTAATGCTCCCCTGCCGGCAATGGGTTAAAAAATACAGCCAACAGAGCGAGGGGGGCGCTCAATTGACTGTATAAGCATCATAGCATCATTAATTTCAAAAAACAAGGGCCGCGGGGAAAGCAAAATTTTAGCGCTTCGAAGGGCTTCAATACTCCTTTTTAATCACAAAAAACGAGCCCCGAATGGTCCCGGCCAATTTGGATTTCTGCCTGGCAAACTTAAATTTTCCTTCCAATTCGACTGGAACCGGCATGCCTTCAGAGAGCTTAAAACCAACGGCGCGCTTCTTCGGGTCATCCAGGGTATAGAGGACGTTGACCTCAAGGCCGTCCTCATAAAAGACGTAGGCCCAGGCGATGTTTTCGACCTGAAAACGCGATGTTTCCAAAGGCCTGGCGGAAAATTCAAGATCCCGTTCCTGCTTCAAAATCCGGCTGACGTAATCCAGCGTTTCCTGGCTTTCGCCAGCCGGCACAACCGTAAAGACATGCTGGTATTTGTTCATGAAGTAACGGGCTTCATTGGCGCGCAGTCCGGCGAGCGCCGCTGCCACGGGTGAAGACTCCAAGCCAGCCAAAGAAACATGATTAAAGTCGACGATATGGGACACAGCCATCACTCCTTTTCTCTTTTTATTTTATGACAATATGTCTCCATATTGTACCAAAAATGGAGACAATTATCTGCCCGCCCCGGGTGTCGGGGCGGGGCAAAATTAAATCGTTCAGGATTCGAGCAGCCGCTTGATGCCTGCGAGGACCATATCCCAGTTCCGGGCGGAATGGGCGGCGTCTTCTTCGGAAGCGTTGTTATCCTGGCTGATGAGCAGTTTTGTCGCGTCGCCGTCCGGGGTGATAAAATAACGCCCACCGATGAAAAGGGGGCGTTTATTAATTGTAACCGAAACCGGTTTAATTCACATTTGCAGAATTTTGGAAGCGGAAGGGCGTCAGCGGTAAAAGACCAGGCCGACGAGGGCGGCGCCGATGATGATAAAGACCGGGTTGATGCTGGTGAAGGTGAGCAGGGCGAATGAGACCCCGACCAGGACCAATTTATCCCAGCCCTGGAGGAGTGCCTGGCCCCAGCCGCTTTGTTTGACGCCAAAAACAGACACCGCCATATCAAAGGCCGTCCATACCAGCAGACCGACCACCACGGGGCGCACGGCCTTGAGCATGGATTGCACGGCGGGGTTATCTTTAATGCCAAAGAAAAAGGCGATAATAAAAAGCATGAGGACGGTTGTGGGGACCACGGTGCCCACCGCGGCGGCAACGGCCCCGGGCACCCCGGCGACCTTGTAGCCGATGAAGGCCGACACCTGGGGGGCAATCGGACCGGGCAGGGCATTGCCAAAGGCGACTCCGTCGGCAAACTCTTCGGGGGTGACCCAACCCGCGGCAACCGATTCGCGCTGCATCAATGCCAGCGAGGCCGGCCCGCCGCCCCAGGAAAAGATGGCGACGCGGGTGAAAAGTAAAAAAAGCTGCCAGAGGAGAAGCATGGAAAAACCCTAGTTGGATTCGATGGAAAGGATCTGTTTTTCGATCTGCGAGAAGAAGGAATAGGTGATCTTAACCGCCCCGGCCGAACGCGCCAGGCGGGCGGCTTCGGAAAAGCCATGGTCGGGCAGGTTGCGGGCGTTGATCAGGCACTGCATCAATTCAAGCCCGGCCTGAGCCGGGGAAAGCGCCTGCCAGTTGAATTCTGCCTGGGGCTGGTAGCGCGGGAAAAGGATGTGCCTGACGGGAGGCTGGCTGTAAGGCCTGGGCTCAGCCAGGAGGGAAGGGTGGGCCAGGTCCGAATAGGACCCGGCCAGGATGCGGTCCCCGGGTTCAGCATAATTCATCAAAGGGCTGAGAACCGGGCGGGAGGGTTTTTTCAAGTGCAGGGGGCGGGCAAAGGAGACCATGGTGTCAGTCTCCCAGGGGATATAAACCAGCTCGTCGGTGAGGTAATCAAAGCCGAGGGAAACCATCCAGGCGGTAAATGTGCTTTTCCCGGCGGAAATGCCTCCCGGAAGGAGGATGCCG
>QVQF01000172.1 GCA_003584895.1 Methylococcales bacterium | reverse complement strand
AATTGGGCGAGAAAGAGTCTGCTTCAATGCCCACAGGGTACATGCGCCCATTTCAGTATTACAGTTATTCCCCGCCATGAAATTAATTGAATTTTCATTCGTGGATGATGCGGGTCAATACTGTGAAGATAAATCAGTGGAGGCTGCGATCGGACTTGAGTATGGTTGCGGGCTGTTTCATTTTCAAAAGTCTTGATGGTTTTTGTCGATTATGAATAGTCTTCGTCCGGAATTCGTATGGTAGTTAGTTATATTCTTGGCGGCATCGGTAATCAGATGTTTCAATATGCTGCGGGGCGTGCACTTGCCCTTACGAATAGCCAGAAGCATCTTCTTGACTTGAGCGATTTTTCGGATTACCGCCTGCATCATGGTTTTGAATTGTGTCGGGTGTTCAATGTGGTTACAGAAAGCACTGAAACATCTACGGTACATCAGTTATTAGGCTGGCGTGAAAACTACTTGGCCAGAAAAGTATTGCGACGGACTCAGTTTGCAGGGTTAAGGGGCAAGACGTTTGTGGTCGAACCGCATTTCAATTATTGGCCCGATTTCTTTAATTTAACCGGTGATTGTTATTTGTATGGCTACTGGCAGTCGGAACTTTACTTTAAAGCAATTGAATCGGTTATTCGCCAAGATTTTACGTTTCGAGAGCCATTGAAAGAACACAATGCTGAGCTGGCATTAGAAATGGCAACGATTCAAGCTGTCAGCTTACACGTTCGTCGTGGAGACTATGTCAGTGATCCAAAGAATCGCAATGTTATGGCTATTTGCGACTTGGAATATTATCGTAAGGCCATTAGTTATGTCGTTGAGCGGGTTGATTGTCCTGTATTTTATATTTTTTCTGATGATGTGCCGTGGGTCAAACAAAATTTATCCGTGGGATTTCCTTGTGTCTATGTTGAACATAATCGCAGTGCAGAAAGCTACAGGGACATGCAATTAATGAGCTTATGCCGGCATCATGTTATTGCAAACAGTTCGTTTAGCTGGTGGGGAGCTTGGTTAAATGCCAATCCTGCAAAAATAGTCATCGCACCGAAGCACTGGTTTCGGAACAGAAATGATGATGGTGATTTGATACCTGATGAATGGGTGCGGTTATGATTAATCGAGGTAATTTAGGGAAAGTGCCTGTCAGTGTGATTATTCCGTGTTACCGTTGCGCGGATACCATCAAACGGGCGCTGGACTCAGTGATTGCTCAAACGCTACCGCCGGAAGAGATCATCTTGATAGATGACTTTAGCAATGATGACGGGGTTACTTTGGCCGCTCTTGATCAGCTTTGGCAGGGGCATCAAAAAACGAGTATAAAAATTGTGCAGCTTGATAAGAACAGCGGGCCAGCTAGCGCACGTAATGCAGGATGGAAAGAGGCTTCGCAACCTTATCTTGCCTTTTTGGATGCGGACGATAGCTGGCATCCAAAAAAACTGGAAATTCAATATCAATGGATGGCAGCACACTCGGATATCGTATTGTCAGGACATCAAAGTATCAAAATATCAGAAAATGTTGCCTTACCAGAATTACCAGAGAGCTTGGTTGTTCGTAGAGTCAATAAATACAGTCTGCTATTTTCCAATCGCTTTCCTACCCGTTCAGTTATGGTAAAACGAGACGTTTCTTATCGGTTTCCGCCCGAAAAACGCTATGCAGAAGATTACTTGCTTTGGCTCACGATTGTATTTGATGGTCAGCCAGCCTGGTTTTTGAATAGTCCAATGGCTTATTCGTTCAAGGAAGATTTTGGCGATGGCGGTTTGACTGGTAATCTATGGAAAAACCAGTTAGGCGTACTGGATACTTATCATCGGATTTTTAGCGCAGGCTTCATTCCACTTTATGTGTTTATTTTAATTTCCGGCTTTTCTTTTTTTAAGTACCTTAGAAGGCTGGGTATTACTAAAGTGCGGTCTTTATTTAACGGTCGAGTAACAAGCTCAATAGTGTCATGAATAAAATCTGTTATGTCGCTACGATTCCCGCTGTTGTCAATTCCTTTTTACGTGATCACATCCAGGCTGCATCAGAAAAATATGCGGTAACTGTTGTCTGTAATTCTGAGGATAAGTACTTGCTTGATGGCCTTAACGCCCGACTCATTCTATTACCTATCGAGCGTAAACCTTCACCATTGAAGGATGCGTTCGTTTTATTTAAACTATTTAAACTATTTCGTCATGAGCAATTTGATATTGTTCATTCGCACATGCCAAAAACCGGGCTTTTAGGCATGTTAGCCGCTCGGTTAGCTGGTGTGCCGATACGAATCAACACGTTTCATGGAGAAGTATGGGCAACACGTAGCGGCTGGCAACGAAAAGCACTAAAACTATTGGATCAATTAGTCAGCTTACTGGCAACCAATATCCTGGT
>QVQF01000026.1 GCA_003584895.1 Methylococcales bacterium | reverse complement strand
AAACAAGTTTTGTTAAGGCATTAAAATATGATCCAAACCATTATATGGCTCTTAATAATTTAGGAATGGTTTCTGCTAATTTAGGTCGTCCAAATGAGGATTGTTTTAAAAAAGCACTTGCCATTAGTCCTGATAAAGCTGCGGCGCATACCAATTGGCTGTTTTATTTATCGTTGAGTGCAACCATGGATGCCTCTGCGTTGTTTACAGAGCATCTTCGCTATGCCGAACAATTTGAAGCACCGTTACGCGCTCATTGGCAGAATCATGAGCAAAATAAAAATCCACTCCGCCATTTACAAATCGGTTTTGTATCAGGCGATTTATGTAGTCATGCGCTAGCAACTTTTATTGAGCCTTTATTAATACAGTTATCTAAATTTGTATCATTAACATTACATGCTTATGCTAATCATGTTGTTGATGATGACGTTAGTGAAAGGCTGCAGGGCTATTTTGCTCATTGGACTCGGGTTTTTGGTCTTAATGATGATGAATTGGCAGCTAAGATAAGTGCTGATAGTATTGATATACTCATCGATCTTTCAGGACACACCGCTCATAACCGCTTATTAACCTTTGCCAGAAAGCCTGCACCTATACAAGTTAGTTGGATGGGTTATCCAGGTACTACCGGCTTACAAGCCATGGATTATTATCTAGCTGATCGATTCTTTTTGCCCCAAGACCCCTTTAAAGATCAGTTTACAGAAAAATTAGTTTATTTACCCGCCAATGCGCCCTTTATGCCCTATGAGGCTGCTCCGGATGTGAATGAGTTGCCGGCTTTGACTAATGGTTATATTACTTTTGGCAGTTTTAATCGTCTGAATAAGTTTAGCCCTGAGGTTGTTGCTGTATGGGCTAAGTTAATGCTGGCTTTGCCGACATCGCGATTAATATTGGCTGCGATGCCAGAATCAGGCTATGACACCGTTATTAACTGGTTTGCCGAGCAGGGTATAGAACAAGAACGCTTAGATTTTTATCCACGACGTAATATGGCTATTTATATGACTTTGCATCATCAGGTGGATATGTGTTTGGATACTTTTCCTTATAATGGCGGTACTACGACTTGTCATGCTACGTGGATGGGAGTGCCGACTTTAACAATGGCGGGCCAAACACCAGCTAGTAGGGCAGGAGCCTCATTGATGCTGCTACTTGAGTTAGATGATTTTGTTGCAAATAATGCAGAAGATTTTGTTATTAAAGGCTTACGGTTGGCTTATGATATAAGCGCATTGGCCCAACTTAGAATGGTGTTGCGTATGCGTTTTGAGCAGTCAGCTAAGAGACGGCCTGAATTGATTGCAAAAAGATTGAGTTATGCTTTTCGCTTGATGTGGCAGCGTTGGTGTGACAATCTTCCGCCTATGACGATTGATGTGACTGATACTCAAATAAGCACCGCTGATTCAGAGATTGAGTCATGACAGCGCCTATAACCCCCCCACCTATTTATGTAACTCAGCCATTACTGCCTGATCTGGCGGATTTTATACCTTATCTGGAGCAAATATGGGCCAGTAAGCGCTTAACCAATAGCGGCCCGTTTCATCAACAATTAGAACAATCGCTTTGTGATTATTTAGGGGTTAAACATTTATGTTTATTTGCCAATGGTACGCTGGCCTTAGTAACTGCTTTGCAAGCCTTGCGTATTACTGGCGAAGTCATTACTACACCTTATACCTTCGCGGCAACCGGTCATGCTTTATTGTGGAATGGTATCAAACCCGTTTTTGTGGATATTGATCCTGTTACCCTTAATCTTGATCCTGATAAAATCGAGGCGGCCATCTCGCCACAAACCACCGCTATTATGCCAGTCCATTGTTATGGTCAGCCCTGCGATGTTATAGCGATACAAAAAATTGCTGATAATTATGGCTTAAAAGTGATTTACGATGCCGCTCATGCTTTTGCTGTGCAATATCAGGGTCGCAGTGTCTTGAATCATGGTGATTTGTCGATACTCAGTTTTCATGCCACTAAAGTATTCAATACCTTTGAGGGCGGTGCCATTATTTGCCATGATGCTAAAACCAAGCAGCGTATTGATCATTTAAAAAACTTTGGTTTTGCCGATGAAGTAACGGTGGTGGCTCCCGGCATTAATGGCAAGATGAGTGAAATTAACGCCGCCTTTGGTTTGTTACAACTTAAGGGAATTGATGAGGCCTTAGAAAAACGCAAATGGGTAGACACTATCTATCGGCAATGTTTAGCCACTATAAAAGGTATCGTTTGTCCCTTAGGCATGGGAGAAAAGGCCACTAATTATGCTTATTTTCCTATTTTAGTACAGTCTGACTATCCACTGACTCGTGATGCGCTGTATCAAAAATTTCGTGATAATAATGTTCAGGTGCGCCGCTATTTTTATCC
>QVQF01000027.1 GCA_003584895.1 Methylococcales bacterium | reverse complement strand
CGGCGACAATTACCCTGTCCGGTCGGCGACAACTATCTTGACCGGTTGACCGATATGTAGGACAAGTGAGGATTACAATTTATTTGGAGTCCACCCTTGCCTGGAAAACGTATCACTCAACAGCAAGAGAGTTTGTATATGAACACACGTAAATCAGGAAAAAACCAAGATACGGCTGCTGCTAAAGCCTCCATTTCTGTGCGCTCTGGTCGAAGAATAGAAAAAGGTGAACACCAATCGATTCCAGGAGAACGGCATTGGCGAACTCGAGAAGATCCTTTTGAGGCGATTTGGGAAAAGGAATTGCTGCCTTTGTTAGAGAAAGAATCGCAACTGACAGGCCTAACCCTTTGGGAATATCTGGATGATGAACACGCCGGTGAATTCCCTTACAGCGTATTGCGTACCTTACAACGCCGTGTGAAACTTTGGAAAGCGACCCAAGGCCCTGATAAGGTCGTTATCTTCCGCCAGTCTGTCCCTGCAGGTCAGCAAGGCTTATCCGATTTTAGCCATCCAAATACTAAAATTACTATTCAGGGCGTTGCGTTTAGCCATCTTCTGTACCAGTTCCGTTTTGCCTACAGTGGCTGGCGTTATGTGCAAATTATTTTAGGCGGTGAAAGTTATTCGGCACTAGCTGATGGCTTACAATCAGCGTTAACCTTGGCTGGCGGCAGCCCTGTTGAACATCGTACCGACAGCTTAAGCGCAGCCTTTATTAACAGCGCAGAGGAAGAGACATTAACCAACGCTTATAATGCGCTCTGCGATCATTACAACCTGAAGGCAACGCGTAACAATCGAGGTGTGAGTCATGAAAATGGGGCCATTGAATGTGCACATGGTTCCTTCAAACGTCGTTTGGATCAATCGTTGAAGCTGAGAGGCAGTTGTGATTTTGTCACCATTAAAGCCTATCAGGTATTTCTAAATACGATTACTGAGCGCTTAAATAAGCGTTGCCAAAGTCGTTTTAAAGAAGAACAGTTGGCCTTGCAAGCACTGCCAGATCAACGCTTCATGGACTATAGTGAGCTGAGCTTGAAAGTGACTCGCTGCAGTACCTTAGAAATCAAGCGGATCATTTATACGGTGCCTTCACGGATGATTGGCGAAAACGTACGCGTCCATGTCTATCATGATCGCCTAGCTTTTTTTGTTGGCCAGACTCAAGCTTGTACCTTACCGCGCGTGTATCTTAAAGCCGGTCAGATACGAGGTCGATGTATTGATTACCGCCACATTATTCATAGCCTATCAGCCAAACCACAAGCCTTCCGGTTTTTACAGTTTAGGGATGAGTTGTTACCTACCGAGACCTATCGAACATTATGGCAGAAGTGTGATCAACAGTTTCAGTCTAGGGATGCCTGTAAATGGATCGTAGGCGTGCTGCGTATCGCCATGGATCATAACTGTGAAGAAGCCTTGGGTAACGAAATGATTGCCAGAGTTGATAACAACAAACCACTGCCGCCACTCAGTGTCTTACAGGAGCGTTATTTAGGCAAAAAATCAGTGCCAATTATTTCTGCGCGACAACAAGACTTAGCAAGCTATGATCATTTGTTAAAGGGTAACTGGTATCAGCCGGCGGTCGGTCATGCCTGAAACAATTCAACTATTACTAAAAGAACTTCGATTGCCCACCTTTAGTCGACATTACCTTGCTCATCAAGAACAAGCGCTAGCCAACGGTTATGGACACATTCGTTATTTATCCGGTTTATGTGAACAAGAAGTCGCAGATCGTTATCAAAAACGGGTACAAAGATGGACGCGAGAAGCTGGATTACCGCTTGGAAAAAGCTTTGCTACTTTAGCGTTATCCGAATTTAGTAACCACCTACAGCAGCAAGTCATTGCCCTGAAGGAGCGAACTGATTGGGCTCATCGTGCTGAAAATGTGTTGCTAATCGGGCCATCTGGGGTTGGTAAATCACATATAGCCGCCGCACTTGCCTCTCAATTGATAGAGCAAAATGTACGCGTTAAATGGTTCTCAGCCGTAGCACTTGTTCAAAGCCTACAGCAAGCCAAGCGGGATCTAGATTTAATGACCATCATGACGAGACTGGATAAATATCAAGTTTTGGTTATTGATGATATTGGTTATGTTAAAAAAACAGATGCTGAAACACAGGTGTTATTTGAGTTTGTCGCCCATCGTTACGAAAGCGGCAGCTTGATCATTACGTCTAATCAACCCTTTAGTCAGTGGGATCAAATCTTCCCAGATACCATGATGACAGTTGCAGCTATTGATCGCATTATCCATCACGCCACGATTATTGAAATAGAAGGAGAAAGTTATCGAAAAAAACAAAGCATCAAAAACTAAGCTAGTTTTTAACTAAAAACCGGACAGGGTAATTGACGCGAACAGGACAAGATAATTGACGCCAGACAGAGCTATGT
>QVQF01000028.1 GCA_003584895.1 Methylococcales bacterium | reverse complement strand
ACACCGCCCGCTTCTTTTATTAACAAAATACCTGCGGCCATGTCCCATTCCATCAAGCCTATCTCCCAGAAACCATCC
Source organism: Methylococcales bacterium (assembly GCA_003584895.1). Lineage (GTDB taxonomy): Bacteria > Pseudomonadota > Gammaproteobacteria > Methylococcales > Methylomonadaceae > Methylobacter_C. Next base: position 2,365 of record QVQF01000028.1, on the reverse strand, counting down.
AGTCGACCAGCGGCGACATAGGCTAAATCTAACGCTGCAGCACCTGCACGTCGAATCCCAGCGCATTCAGTCGTTAATGCCTTAAACATACCAAGATAAGCATCTAAGTATTTATCGGTCTTAAAAGGAAAACCTGTGCCGATCAAGGCGCTTTTTAAGTTCGTTTGTTGAGTGACTCTAAGGCGACGATTATTTAACATCGCACCACCGCCACGTTTAGCGGTAAATAATTCATCACGTAAAGGATCATAGATAACCCCAACTTCAATCTTGCCTTTATATTTTAAGGCAATAGAAACGGCATACTGAGGAAATCCATGTAAAAAATTAGTAGTACCATCGAGAGGATCAATGACCCAGACATAATCATTACCCGGATGTTCGCCGCTTTCTTCTGCGAGTATGCCATGCTCAGGAAAAGAGGCTTTGATGATGCTAATAATTTCCCGTTCAACCATGCGATCGACTTCGCTAACATAATCATTCTTGCCTTTTTGATCGATGTGTAGGCGGCCAACATTGTCGGCTGAACGAAGAATTAAGTCGCCAGCGCTTCTAGCAGCACGGACGGCAATATTTAACATGGGTTGCATAGGCAGATTCTTAATGAGCGTATAAAACGCACAATGATAGCAAAAATTTTGCTAAAATTTGTTTATTTTTAACTAAGGACGACACTCTTGCTGTCACATATTAAAATAGTTTTGGTCGAAACGTCGCATCCAGGAAATATTGGCGCAGTCGCTAGAGCCATGAAAAACATGAACATGACCAACCTTTGTTTGGTTACTCCTAAAATTTTTCCTTGTGCTGAAGCAACCTCAAGAGCGGCTGGTTCAGATGATATTTTAGCTCGCGCACAAGTCTATGAAAGCGTACAAGAGGCCATCGCCGACTGCCAATTAGTTATTGGTGCTAGCGCAAGATCAAGAACTATTAGCTGGCCAGAAATAAGTCCACGCGAATGTGCTGATCTAAGTGTCATAAAAGACGCTGATAAAAAAGTGGCCATTATTTTTGGCCGAGAAAATTCAGGACTAAAGAATCATGAACTTGATTTATGTCATTATTTATTGAGAATCCCTTGCAATACAGACTACAGCTCTTTAAATATTGCTGCTGCTGTACAGGTTGTTTGTTATGAGCTATTTGTCGCAACCCATACCCAACTACCCATTACTATTGGCGATATAGACAAAAACATCAAAGCAACAGCCGTGCAAATGGAATCTTTTTATACGCATTTAGCAGAAACCTTATCTGACATAGGTTTTATGCACCCCGATAAATCTAACTCTATCATGCGCCGTTTACGTCGCATTTATAATCGCACCCAATTAGACATTAAAGAACTGGATATACTTCGAGGTATTTTACGAATGTCCCAAGATAATCAAAAATGTAAATAGCAATAAGGAACTAATCTATGTCCTTATTTAAAGTTGACTATTTTGCTGGGTTAAGTATAGTGACAGTTATTACTTACTTTATTGAAGGGATTTTATAGTGCGCCTAACTACAAAAGGTCGTTACGCAGTAACGGCAATGCTCGACCTAGCTTTTCACAGCGATACAAAGCCAGTAACTTTAACGGATATCGCAGCAAGACAAACCATTTCTTTATCTTATTTAGAGCAGTTGTTTTCACGCTTACGTCGAGCCAATATGGTTAAAGGTATACGTGGCCCAGGTGGCGGTTATACCCTTGCTGACACAGCGGATAAAATCAATATTGCTGATATTATTGCGGCTGTTGATGAACCTATAGATGCCACTAAATGCGGCGGTGAAGCAAACTGCCAAAAAGAACAAGCCTGCCTAACACATGATTTATGGATGGGTTTAAGCGATCAAATTAGAGCTTATTTAAAAGACATCACCCTAGCTCAACTTTTAGAAAAACATCACGTTCAAACTGTTGCTAAAAGACAAGATCAAGACGCCGAACAAGTCATTGAAATTCACCGACATACAGAATTACTCTCCAGCCTGAGTGAATGAGCTATTTCGATCATAATGCCACAACACCCTTAGATGAAAGGGTGTTGGAGGCTATGCTTCCATTTTTAAGTACTTTTTATGGCAATCCTTCAAGCCTATACCGTCAAGGAAGATTAGCCCGCAGCGCCGTCGATAATGCCCGCGAACAAATAGCAACACTGGTCGACGCACCCGCCTCACAAATCATCTTCACCAGCGGAGGCACCGAAGCTAATAATTTAGCATTAGCAACATTGGCATCAAATGAAAGATTAGCTATATCTACTACAGAACATCCATCTATTACTGAAAAAGCAATTAACTTACAAAGACAAAATATTAAGTTAAGTCATATTAATGTAGATAGTCATGGCTTAATCACCAA
>QVQF01000029.1 GCA_003584895.1 Methylococcales bacterium | reverse complement strand
AACACAAAGGTCACAAATGCGACCCTGCAGCTCCATGAGCTTGAACGAAGCCGCTTCGCGGCAGGGTGACGGACGTCTGTCCAGCCCGATCGCCCGTTAGGGCTTGCGGAAGCAACGGTTTGCAGTCTCCTTGGTTGTGGCGGTGTTAGAGCACCGGCCCCACAACCAAGGAGGTACTACATGCAGGTAGATAGTGTAGCTCTGTCCCGGTTCGCCGGCGACCTGCGGATGGCAAATCGCGCCACCGGAACCATCCAGCAATACGTAGCCTCGGTCAGGAGGTTCGAGGAGTTCCTCGGGGCGGGAGTGGACGAAGCCAGCCAGGAAGCCATCCGCCGCTGGGTGGACCACCTCCGGCTCCAGCCGATCAGCGCGTCCCGGCTTGGCCTGCACTACTCGGCCCTGAAGTTTCTCTATGGCCGGACCCTGGGCCAGCCGGACAAGGTGGCCTGGATCACGATCCCCAGGGCCAAGGCGCAGCTGCCCGTCATCCTGAGCCAGGCCATGATCCCGTGCCTGCTGGACGGGTTCACGAGCGCCAAGTACCGCATGTTCTTTACCCTGATCTACGCCACCGGCCTGCGCATCCGGGAGGCCAGCCTGCTGGAGACGCGGGACATCGACGCCATGCAGCAGGTCATCCATGTCCGCAATGGCAAGGGTGATCGGGAGCGGATGGTGCCCATGAGCGGCCGGCTCTATGGCCTGCTTCGGGCCTACTACAAGCACGCGCGGCCACCTGCGCCCTGGCTGTTCACCTCTCGGGCCGGGAATCCCATCAGCAAGGACACCGCCCGGCGTGCCCTGCTGTGTGCGGCGGCGGCCTCCGGGATCGGCCGGGTCGTGACCCCGCACATGCTCCGCCATGCGTTCGCCACCCACCTGCTGGAGCGGGGCACGGATCTGCGCAGGATCCAGGTGGTGCTGGGCCACGCCAGCATCAAGTCCACAGCCATCTACACCCAGGTCGCCCCCAGTCAGATCGCTGCGGTGCGCAGTCCGTTGGAGGATCTGCCGGACTGAGTCCGTGGGGTCGCGGCCCACCTTCGACATTGCGGACATCGTCAGGAACCACCGACCGGCCCTGGAGGCCAGCCACCGCCTGTCCACACCCCAGCGCCGGGTCCTGACCGCCATCAGCCGCTGCCGCACCGCCGCCCTCGGCGGCCATGTGGAGGTCTGCGAGCACGGCGACTACGAGCGGATCGCCTACAACTCCTGCCGGAACCGACACTGTCCCAAGTGCCAGGCTCTGGCCCAGGAGAAGTGGATCACAGCCCGCAGTGAACGCCTCCTGGATGTCGGCCACTTCCACACCGTGTTCACGCTGCCGATGGAGCTGCGGGGACTGGCCATGCGGCATCCAGCCGAGGTCTACCAGGCCCTCCTGCAAGGGACCTCCGAGACCCTGCTGGTCCTGGGTCGGACCCGCCTGAAGGCCACCCTCGGCATCACCCTGGTCCTGCACACCTGGACCCGGGAACTGGCCTTCCATCCCCATGTCCACGCCCTGGTCACCGCCGGGGGACTGGCTCTCGATGGCAGCCGTTTCATCACCACCCGCAGTGCCTTCCTGTTCCCGGTCGTCATGATGGGCGTGGTGTTCCGGGCCCGGATGCTCCACGCCCTCGGGGCCCTGAGGAAGCGGGGCTCCTTCCCGGAATGGACGGACCAGGGTTATGCCGCCCTGGCAAGCCGGGTGGCGCGGAAGCCCTGGATCGTCTATGCCAAGAAGCCGTTTAAGCGCTCGCGCCACATCCTGGCCTACCTCGGCAGGTATACCCACCGGGTGGGCATCGCCAACTCGCGACTGGTGGAGGTTACTCGCGACCGGGTCACCTTCCGGACCAAGCTAGGGCGAACCGCCACCCTGCACCCGGTGGAGTTCCTGCGCCGCCTGCTCTGGCACGTGCTGCCGCAAGGGTTCCATAAGATCCGCCACACCGGCCTCTATGCCTCAACACGGCCTGGTGGCCAGTTGGAGAGGGCGCGGGCTGCCCTCGGGAAACCGCAGCGGAAGCGAAGGGAAGGGCCAGCCCAGAAGTTGGAACGAGCGACCCGGACCTGCCCCGTCTGCGGCGGCATCCTGCGGCGCTTACCCCTGACCTCGACCCGGGCGCCGCCCCCAACCACACCATGACCACTGCCCTCATACCATCCACCACCGCAGGCCCCGCATCCCTCCGAAACGGCAGGCTGGAGAAGGTCTGCGCCTGGACAGGAGCGGAAGCATCCACGCACGGGTCCCAACAGCCCAATCGTGCCCAGACTGCCCTGGCTCGATCATCACGGCCCGCCTCAGGACCTCGACCCACTCCGATTTCCCCATAGCCCGATCGCGCCGGCCCCTGCCGCTACGGGCTTGTTCAAGATCGCAATTCGGGGGTGGGCCTGAACGCGCCGACCCACCCGGTCAAACGTGTCCCGCCACCCCCGAATTACTCACTATTT
>QVQF01000058.1 GCA_003584895.1 Methylococcales bacterium | reverse complement strand
TTTTAGATCATCTGTATATCTCCAAATTAATAGACTAATAAAACCGATGGCTAAACCATAAACCAGCCCTACTTTAGGCTGCTTAGGTTCCAGTTCGCGGCGCAACACTCGCAAGGCTGAAACGTGCTTAAGTCTTAATAACGGCGGCAGAGCGAACCCAAATAACACCACCATGCCAATGACAAAACCGAAAAACAGCGTATCTAATCCAGGCGGTGCAATAGGCTGCGGCAAGAGTTCCCGTAAGATATAAAACAAGCCGACTTGGGCACAATAACCTAAAACAGTACCCATGGCGCTAGCGAGCAAACCTAAGACCATAAACTGGCTGCTGTATAGCCAGAGTATCTCTCGTTGCTTTAGGCCTAAGCTACGTAATAAGGCAGTCGCATTAAAGTGTCTTTCAGTGTAGCGATTTGTTGCCATAGCTATCGCAACACCCGCAATCAAAATAACCAGAATGCTAGATAAGCCTAAATAACGCTCGGCACGGTCGAGAGCTGAACTGAGTTCGGGACGATTATTGTGACTATCCATAATACGCTGTGAAGGATTCAATTGCGGCTTAAGCCAATTTTTAAACGCCACTAAAGCATTAGTATCCCCAATAAACTGAAAGTAATAGTGCACTTGACTGCCCGGCTGTATAACGCCAGTTGCATGCAAATCTAGGTCATTAATCATGACTCGTGGCGAAAAGCTAAAAAAGTCACCTTTCTTGTCGGGCTCGTAAGTAATGATTTTAGTTACTAACAAAGGCTTTTCACCTACGATTAAGGTATCTCCCAGCTTTAGTTTAAGCGCTGACAACAGTCGCTTTTCTAACCAAGCGTTACCTGGTTCTGGGCCATGATGAATTATCGTTTCAGCACCCGCATCCCCCTCGCTAGTTTTTAAAAAACCACGTAGAGGATAATCGTCGCTAATCGCCTTAATACTTGCCAGTAATAATTCATCATGTTCAATTAAGACGCTGGGGAATTCTGCGGTACGAGACGCCTTTAAATTCAGTAGCTTAGCTTGATACGACCATTCTGGTGCTATTAATTGAGGGCTAGCGATCACCAAATCAGCACCTAATAATTCAGCTGCTTGCAAGTTCATAGTACTTTGCAAGCGCTCTGAAAATAAGGCTATCGCCGAAGCGCTGCTGACGGCAATTATTAATGCCAAGATCAATAGCGTCAATTCACCGGATCTACTATCGCGCCAGAGTAAACGTAAAGCTAAATTAAAACGAATCATATCAAGCGACCTGCTTCTAGTTGAAGTGTGCGCTGACATCTTGCCGCTAAGGCGTGATCATGAGTGACTAAAATTAAGGTGGTTTGCTTTTCCTGATTCAGTTCAAACAATAGTTCAATAATGGTCGCGCCGGTTTTACTGTCTAAGTTGCCAGTAGGTTCATCTGCAAATAAAATAGCTGGGCGAGTCACAAAGGCTCTGGCCAAAGCCACTCGTTGCTGCTCACCGCCCGACAATTGTTTAGGAGTATGTGATAAGCGTTGCGCCAAGCCTACTCTTTGCAGCAATGCCTTTGCGGCAGCTTTTGCTGTCTTATCGCCTCTTAATTCTAATGGCAGCATTACGTTCTCTAGGGCTGTCAGTCCAGGCAATAACTGAAACGACTGAAATACAAATCCTATCAACTCATTACGCAGTGCTGCCCTACCATCTTCATCCATTTTGGTTATGGATTTCCCATTGAGATGGATAGTACCAGAATTAGGTATATCTAAGCCCGCCAGCAGACTTATTAAGGTAGATTTACCCGAACCAGACTCACCTATAATAGCAATACTTTCCCCAGATTTAATTATCATGTCTATCGATGACAAGATATGCAGCAATCCTTCAGAACTTAGCACCGATTTACCTAGGCTTTCTGTTACTATAACGTTGTCTGTTACTTGATTAATTTGAGTTTGCATCATGTTCAGATTGTTTTTTTTGATTATTTCATTACTATCATTGCAGACCATGGCCGAGCCGGTTATTTTGGTTTAAGGCGATAGCATCAGTGTTAGTTATGGTATTCCAGTTGAGCAAGGTTGGGTATCTTTATTGCAAAAAAACTACTAACTCATCATAGTCGCTACACCCTTTACAATGCCAGCATCAGTGGTGAACTACCGCAGGTGGTTTAGCTATCATAGACCCGCTATTAAACACCCAAAAACCTGCTATTGTCTTGAGACAATTAGGCGCTAATGACGGCTTGAGTGGTTCGTCACTCGTGGATATTAAAAATAATCTTGAAGAAATACATCGCCGAGCCCAAAACGTTGGTGTCACTGTTTTATTACGTTTATCCGCAATTAGCTCAGCAAATGAATATAACTTTAGTACCTTTTTTACTTGAAGATGTTGCACTTCATAAAAATTTAATGCGGGCTGATGGCCTAAATCTCAATGTAAGAGCTCAAGCCATAATTGCAGCTAAAATTGAACCGTACTTAGAGTTCACTCAAAAA
>QVQF01000031.1 GCA_003584895.1 Methylococcales bacterium | reverse complement strand
CATTACAGGTCGCGTAAATAAAGCTTAATAACACCAGCTTATCCCCGACTAAATCATATAACGACAGGTCTTTGTTATCGGTATTGACGACCTTGCCATCGGCGGCAAAACCTAAGGGCGGCAATTGATAGGTGCCCGGCACAGGTGCGGTAAAAGCGAGTTCACCGTAGCCAGTGGCTAATGTAGGCTGGTTGCTATCAGAGGCGAATAGTTGAAAAGAAAGGCTGCATAATAGAATAGCCAGTGTGAGCATGAGTGCTTTTACGGTACACATAGGTGACCTAATAGATGAGTGGTAGCCATAAATAATTATGGCTACCACAGGATGTGTTAATAAGTTCGTGGCGTAATAGTCCTAGCCAAAGAGGCGCAGGTGGTTTTATTAGTTACGTATTAACTCATTAAAATGACTTTATGTGATTTAAATTGGGCAACATCAAAATTGAATTTAGCGGTATTAAACAGTATAGCGCCGTCATTCCGGCATGGACTGCCGGAATCCAGTTGCCATGGATGGCAACAAGCTAACTATATACTTTAATAATAAGCACTCTAAGCTTCGATAAATACATCCCTGTACTCTGGATCCCGGCAGTCCATGCAGGGATGACGAAACTTGTGTGTTTTTTACGACTTATGAACTCGTTGTTATTTGCCCATTATGATTCACATAGAACAATTATGATTTTGGCGCTGTGCTAGCAGTTACATCAACAACTTTGTTGGGATATAAAGAATAAGCTCCAAAGCGCATTTGATGGGCGCGACCTAGTTTTTCTTTAGTAAAGTCAATCGCGAAGTCTTGAGTTAGCTTTTTACCGTCCCACTGATAAGCTTTAAAGAACTGCTCATTATCAGCGCCTTTTTTATCCCAATTAGCGAGTAGAGATGAGGTGTAGTAAATACGTTTACCATCCCAGCTAGAGGACACCATGTTCACTTGAGCGCCAATTTGTTGCTCAAATACTTGGTGTGGTTTAAAAGGATCCGAAATGTCAAAGGCGCGAGTTTTACCATCCATAAAGGTATTGACCCACAACATCTTGTCATTACTTTGAATAGAAATATCAACCGGTAAAGGTATTTTGCTAGGCTCACCGATATCGGCGACTTCTTTAGCCTGCCATTCGCCTTTGTTATCTTCATACAGCAACCAGATTTTTGAAGTTAAGGCCGTGGTGGTAAAGCAGTAATTATGTCCAGTCTCCCAAGCACAACGTATTTCTAGCGGAGCACCTGGAATATCGAAGATTTTTTTAGGTTGTTTGGTATGTAAATCCCATTGCACAACGGTATTGCCAAAGCGTTTCATGGCTTCTGGATCGGCTAGCATTTTGCCAAAATCCATCATGTAATTGGACCAACCAGTAAAGGAAGAGGTTAACATTACATTGCTATTAGGCAAAACGCGCACATCGTAGCCATAACCATCGGCATATTTGCCGGTTTTAATCGCACCTTGTAAATTATCGTCTGTGGGCATCCAATGCGTAGCAATATAATCGCCTTCGTTGGTATATTCCACTAGCGCAGTACGTCCACCATGATCTTTATTGTTAGATAAACCAGTAATGACGATACGACCGGGTAGGGCATAAGTAGAATGTGGGCCGACTATGCCACCACTTTTAGCGACAAAATCAGTAATGGTTTTTTGCAAGGTAGGTTTGGCAGGATCAGTGTGTACGTCAAATATAAATATCTTATTAGTATCGAGTCCACCTGCCCATAAATATTGGCGATCATCCGTGAAATCAGAGTGATGGGCTTCGTTACGACCACCCACAGATAAGCTATTAATTACTTTACCATAGTGAGTGGACTTGGGATTCACATCCACAGTTACCATTTTATCTTGTTCATCCCCTAAGCCTTCGACACCTAAGGTCCAGATGTAGACAAAATCTTCTTGGCCTTTAATTTTGGGCATATAAGGAGATAAGCAGGTTTCATCAGCAATGGCTGTTGAGATAGAGAGACTGACTAAGGCGACGGCGGACAGCTTAAAAGCAGAGTTAAGTAAGATGTTCCTGATGTTTTTTAGAGTTGTAGCATGACTGTTCATATCCTTCCTTTTTTATATTTATAGTGTTTAAAGATACCGGTGTTTTGTTGGTGTAGCCATTTTGACCGAGACTGCCCTATTATTATCCTAAGAGCGTTTAGGGGTAAATGTTTTTAATCGTCACAGTATATATCATGCTAATGTTGTGCCAAGCTACAAGAGTATTTATATCTGACTGTTACGTATGACTTTTATATAGATGTTATGCGGTATTCCTGCTGTGTATGTGTCATAGGGCGTATCAATGCAGTGTTAATGTGAAACGTTGAAACGTTCATGAAACAATTTATGCAGTCAGTTGTAGTGTAGGCTGCCTATTTATAATAGGTTCAACATAAAAACAGAAGCGCTAAATTTTAGAGATTGTATCTTTTAAAGTTTCTCTGATGAGAGCACCTTAAGTTAGATTCATTCAATCAT
>QVQF01000032.1 GCA_003584895.1 Methylococcales bacterium | reverse complement strand
GTGATCGGCTACGACAAAGCTGCGGAAATTGCCAAGACAGCCTACAAAGAAGGCAAGACCGTCCGGCAGGTGGCGCGCGAAAAGAGTGGGCTGACCGAGAAACAGCTCGACGAAATCTTCAACCTGCGCCTGCTCACCGAGCCCGGAATCCGCGGCAAGGGCGGGGAATAGGGCGACGCCGGCCACGCCTAAGCGCTGAACGTTGAACGCTCAACTTTGAACTCCGACAGGAGTCGCGAGTCCATCTCGGACTTTCAATGCTGGGAGGGCCGTGGAGGGTGAGCCTCCCGGCGAACCGTTCGTGCGGCCACGCCTGAACGTTTCGCCGCTCCGAGCGGGGCTGAACTTTTGATGAACAAGGAATTTCCAATGACCAATCGAGGTGGGAATGACTTGCATGGAGATTGGACATGCCGTGTTGGGATTGGTTATTCGCCGCTCTTTTGCTGATTCGGCTGTCGCCATTGGCTGTTTGAATGTTGACGTCGCCCAGCGACGTGGCTAAGGTAACTGATGGTTTTTGGAAAGCCATGATGCCAACCAACGAAATCCATGACAACCCCGCCGGTGCGTTGTCCTGTCAGCGCTTGGGGCGCTCCGCTGTTTTCCAGTTCGTCCTCGTTGCGCGGCACCCATTCCCAGCCGTTCCCTGAATTAATGAACTCCTCACTGGCCAGCGATCAGTCCCTGGAGCAGGGGAAAGTAACGGTGCCGGGCGGCCATAACCACCGGCAGGGAAAAGCGGCGCTGCTCCAGTCCATCATGGATAGTCCCCAGGACATCATCATTTTTGCCCTGGATCACGCGTATCGCTATACCGAATTCACACCCTCGCACCAAGCCATGATCCGAAAAATATGGGGCCGGGAAATTGCGATTGGCATGAACCTGTTGGAAGTTATTCGAGATCCCGCCGACCGGGAAAAAGCCAAAGCCAATTTTGATCGGGCGTTGCAGGGCGAACATCTGCTGCTATTGGAAGAATACGGGGATCGTTCCCGCCGGCGGTGGTTCTATGAAAACCGGTACAGCCCGATTTTCAATGCCACCGGTGGAATTGTGGGAGTTTCCGTGTTTGTGATCGACATCAGCGAGCGGAAACAGGCGGAAGAAGCCGTGCGGGCATCCCAGCAGCTCATTGAAGGGATTATGAACACGATGCCCGTGCGGGTCTTTTGGAAGGATAAGAATCTCATTTTTCTGGGCTGCAACGCGGCGTTCGCGCGCGATGCGGGGTTTGCCGGTCCGCAGGATGTCATCGGGAAAAACAGCTTTCAAACGGCCGGCCGCGACCGGGCGGAGATGTATCACCAGGATGATCGCCAGGTCATCGAAACCGGCTGCGCCAAACTTTTCATTGAAGAACAGCAGACCACCCGCGATGGGAAAACCAGAACCCTGCTGACGAGCAAACTCCCACTGCGGAATGCCCAGGGTGAAGTCAGTGGGGTTCTCGGAACCTACATGGACATCACCGACCGCAAGCAGGCGGAGGAGCAGTTGCGGGATCGCAACCGGCAATTGGGGGAAGCGCTGACCGAACTGGGTCGAACCCAGCGCCAGGTCATTCAGCAGGAACAATTGCGCGGCCTGGGCCAGATGGCCAGTGGCGTAGCTCACGATTTTAACAACGCCCTGGCGCCCATCATCGGTTTTAGCGAATTTCTCCTGCGACATCCGGACAAACTGGCGGACCATGCGCAGGTGCTGAAGTGGCTGACGAGCATCCACACCTGCGCGACCGATGCGGCCGCAGTCGTCCGGCGAATGCGCGAGTTTGGCCCGCAGCAGGTGGCCCGGGACGCACTCACGCCCATCGACCTGAACCGGGTGGTCTTGCAGACGTTGGAACTCACCGAGCCGCGTTGGAAAGATCAGGCACAGGCCAAGGGGCGGACCATCCACATCGCGACGGACCTGCAGCCGGTCCCGTTCATCACCGGCGAGGAGTTTGCGATGCGCGAGGTACTGACCAACCTCATCTTCAATGCCGTGGATGCGTTGACTCACGGAGGAACGCTCACCTTGGGGACAGCGGTCCGGGAGGGATTATTAAATTTGTGGGTCAGTGATAACGGGGTTGGAATGAGCGAGGAAACACGGCAGCATTGTCTGGAGCCGTTTTTTACCACCAAGGGTCAGCAGGGCACGGGGTTGGGATTATCGCTGGTGCACGGCATTGTGCAGCGGCATGGTGGCACCCTGGAAATTGCCAGCCAACCCGCGCAGGGCACCACGGTAACCCTGCGGCTGCCCATCCCCCGCAGCCAACCTGCGCTGGTTAATTCGCCGGCGAAAGCGGCTCAGACGCGGTTGCTGCACGTGCTCGTAGTGGACGACGAACCGCTCTTGTGTGAAGTCGTGACGGAGTGGCTAACGACGGATGGTCATACGGTCGCGACGGCCGGGAATGCTGCAACGGCACTCCAACAATTCCAGGCGCATCGATTCGACCTGGTTCTGACCGACAAGGCGATGCCTGACATGAGCGGCGAACA
>QVQF01000211.1 GCA_003584895.1 Methylococcales bacterium | reverse complement strand
AGCGAACTTAGTAAACTCCCGCTAGGCCTGCCCATTACCCTAATTTAATGCTGGACAAGATTTAGCCTGCCTTCTAACCTCGTGGCATGCACATCCAGCACCGCATCAAACATACCCTCGGCCAGCCCGAGAACCTTGAGCAGATCTGCCAGAAGCTGCAGGCAGGTCAGGCAAAAAATCGTTCCGCGTTGGCCAGCCAGCTCTGTGGCCAGTTCGGGTTCCTGGATCCCAGGGGTCGTAAGCAACTCGGCACCTGCCTGAAGGCCCTGCGTGACCTTGAGAAAGAAGGGCATTTCAGCCTCCCCTCTGCCAGCTTGACCGGCAGGCATGCGAAGCCTTCACCGAGGCGCTTGCTTGAGGCAGTGGCGCCGCCGGAGGGCGTCCCTTCAGCGGCTGGCGAGGTGAAGGGCCTGGAACTGATCATGGTGGAAACCGAGGCCCAGATCCGCATCTGGAATGAATTGATGGCGCGTGAACACCCGCAGGGCGCGGGTCCGCTGGTGGGGCGTCAGCTCCGCTACCTGATCGCCTCGGAGCACGGCTGGCTTGGCGGCCTTGGTTTCGCTGCTGCTGCGCTGAAACTCACAGACCGGGAACAATGGCTCGGTTGGGACGATGCCACTCGGATGGAGCACCTGCAGCGTATCGTGGGCATGAGCCGCTACCTGATCCGGCCCCAGGTGCACTGCCGGAACCTGGCTTCGCAAGTGCTTGGCCTGATCCTGCGCCGGCTCGCCCAGGACTTCGAGCGCCGGTTCGGCTTCGAGCCCCTGCTGGTGGAAAGCTTCGTGGACAACGAGGCCTTCGCCGGGACCTGCTACCAGGCTTCCAATTGGGTGAAGATCGGTCAGACCCAGGGCCGCGGGCGCCAGGACCGGAAATGGACCTGTCCCAGCACGGTCAAGGACATCTACGTGTACCCGCTGCGACCGGACTTCCGTGCCCAGATGGGCGTTCCTGAACCCGAAGGACGGCCGATGCTGGCGATCGCCGAGGGACTGGAAGGCGCCGAGTGGGCGGAGAATGAATTTGGAGGTGCGTGCTTGGGTGACCGGAGGCTGGGAGAACGTCTGGTGGAAAGCGCCCGGATGCTGGCCGAGCATCCCGGGGAGCCATTCTCCGGGGTTGCGAAAGGGAACTGGCCGGCAACCAAGGGCTACTACCGCATGATCGACCACCCGGATGATGGCGAAGTGACGATGGCAGCGATCCTTGCGCCGCACCGGGAGCGGACCGTGCAGCGGATGAAGGCGCAGCCGGTGGTGCTGTGCATCCAGGACGGGAGCGACCTGAACTACACGGGGCTGGCGGAATGCGAAGGGCTGGGCGTGCTCGGCGCGAACCAGACCGGGGCCAGAGGCCAGGGGTTGCACCTGCATTCCATGCTGGCGGTGACGCCCCAGGGCTTGCCATTGGGCGTGCTGAGCGCCCAATGTCACGCGCCCGAGCCTAGGGCGAAGGACGATGAGCGTTCCAAGAGTGCTATTCCCATTGAGGAGAAGAAGACCTTCGCCTGGATCCAGGGTCTGCGGGACTGCATCGACTTGGCCCCGCAGTTGCCCGACACACGAATCATTTGCGTCATGGACCGGGAGGCCGACTTTTCCGAACTGTTCGAGGAACAGCGCCGCAAGCGCCGGGTGGACCTGCTGGTTCGGGCCAAGCACAACCGCTGCGTCGGGGACGATCTCAAGTTCTTCGAACTCCTCCGCGAAAGCCCAGCCCAGGACCACCTCCAGATCCCCGTTCCGCGGCAAAGCGCACGGCCCAAAATGAGCAAGCAGCAGGCCCGGGAGCCCCATCCCCAGCGCATAGCGGAGGTGGCCCTACACTACCGGCAGGTCGAGTTTCGCCCCACCACCAATGTGAAGGACGCGTCTCCCTTCACCTTGGGAGTGGTGCATGTCCGGGAAGAAAACCCGCCGGAAGGCGCCAAACCCCTGGAATGGTTCCTTCTGACGAGCCGGGCGATCGTAACTTCCGAGGATGCCCAGGAGTGCCTGCGCTGGTATGCGTTACGCTGGCGGATCGAAGATTGGCACCGGGTCCTGAAAAGCGGCTGCGCCATCGAGCAACTCGCCCACAAGACTGCGGAGCGCCTCAAGCGCGCCGTTGCCATCAACCTGGTGATCGCCTGGCGGATCATGCTGATGACCCTGATGGGTCGGACGTATCCGGATCTCCCCGCAGAACTATTATTCTCGGACCTGGAGATCAAACTGCTCCAGGCGTTCGTCGACACCACGGGCGGTAAAAAAAAACTCCAGCCCTCAGCCCGGCTGGGTGATGCCGTCCGTGTCGTAGCCAAACTCGGCGGCTACCTCGACCGCAATAACGATCCGCCGCCCGGCCATCAGCTTATGTGGCGCGGCTTTGCCTGCCTCCAGGGCATGTGCCTCGGCTTCACCCTACGGGATCACCTTGCTTTGCTGGGAGACACTTCTGGGTAATGGGCAGCGCTAGGCGCCGCCGCCGGTTTCCGGACGGTAGAGGATGCTG
>QVQF01000210.1 GCA_003584895.1 Methylococcales bacterium | reverse complement strand
GGATTTACGACACACATAAGCATCAACGTATATTTTTAGAAGAACATATTTGGGGTGGTGAAGTAATTAAAAAATATATGCAGAGATGCGAACAAATACAGAAAAAATTTAAAACTTTTGATACTTATCCAATAACAGATATTATGCGTGATCTTTATAAGGAAAGTAATTATGCTCCAAATAAATTTGAATTTAATACTGTCTTACTAGAAGATATTAACAGAGATTTAATAAAAAGAGTTGATAAAATCATAAAAAAAATATTAGGTCTTTTTTTCTTCATAATAATCTTATTATGTATAAATTTTTTCTTTAAGTAATTTTTACAATCTAATTATCGTCTCAGTATAGTGATCTGATAGTCCCCCCAGATTCGCTCTAAAACGTGATAACGAAGAAACCATATACCTGACATTCTTAAATTCAGATGATTGGTGCATGAATGAGTTTCAAGTCACTAACCAAATCACCATGCAGGGTAAGCGTAAGAATCGCTATGACGTTACCCTGTTGATTAATGGTTTGCCTTTGGTACAGATTGAACTCAAACGCAGAGGTGCAGAGTTAAAGGTTGCCTTCCATCAAATCAATCGTTATCAACATAATTCCTATGATGCAGGGTTTGCTCTGTTTCAGTATGTGCAATTGTTCATTATCAGTAACGGTGTCAATACCAAGTATTTCTCTAACAACAAAGAGCAGTCCTTCAATCAAACCTTCTTCTGGACAGATAAAGAAAATAATCGCCTATCTGACCTACATGAGTTTAGTGCCGAGTTTCTAAAACCCTGTCACATTGCCAAGATGATGACGCACTATATGGTGCTGACCGAAGAGAAAATCATCAAGGTGCTACGTCCTTATCAGTTCTATGCCACTGAAGCATTGGTAGATAGAGTTAAGAACAGCAATGACAATGCTTATATCTGGCACACCACTGGTTCTGGTAAGACACTAACCTCCTTTAAAGCTAGTCAAATCATCATGAAGATGCCGAAGGTGCATAAAGTGGTGTTTGTCGTGGATAGAAAGGATTTAGACTACCAGACTGCCCGTGAATTTAATGGGTTCTGCAAAGGCAGTGTCGATGAAACGACCAATACCCATACCTTGGTCAAACAGCTGAATGATAATGGCACCAAGCTCATTTTTACCACGATTCAGAAACTCAATAATGCCATCATGAATCCAAGACATTTAAGTCATGTGGCTCATCTACAAGACAAGAAGTTCGTGTTCATTTTTGATGAATGCCACCGTAGTCAATTTGGCGATACGCATAAGAATATTAAACAATTTTTCACCAATGCCCAGATGTTTGGTTTTACCGGCACCCCCATCTTTGCAGATAATGCCAATCAACGCACCACCAAAGATTTGTTTGGCGAATGCTTACACAAATATGTCATTGTAGATGCTATTAAAGATGAGAATGTGCTGCGTTTTGCCGTTGAATATGTCGGCAAATACAAACGAAAAAACAGTGCTAATGAATTAGATATTGCCACGGATATTGATATCAAAGTTGAAGCCATAGATACCAAAGCACTGCTAGATAGTCCTCAACGATTGGGCAAGATAACTGAGTACATCCTTGCTTATCATACCCAGAAGACCAAATCACCTGACTTTACTGCCATGTTCTGTGTCAGCAGTGTAAAAACCCTCATCAAGTATTATGAGTTATTCAAGCAACAGCAAGAAGGTATCATTAAACCTTTAAGAATTGCGACCATTTTTAGTTATGCTGCCAATGAAGAAGACCCTAATGCTAATGGTTTAACTGATGGTTTAATTTCCGAAGAAGCACCTGTTGTAGAAGGTAAGATTAATCAGAATAGCCGTGATAAGTTGGATGAGTTTATTGCCGATTACAATGTCATGTTTGGTACGCAATATTCCACAAATGACAGCCAATCGTTCTATAACTATTATCAGGATATTGCCAAACGAGTTCGTGCAGGTCAAGTAGATATTCTGTTGGTCGTGAATATGTTTCTAACAGGATTTGATAGTCCACGATTAAACACGCTGTATGTGGACAAGAACCTTAAATTTCATGGTTTGGTGCAAGCATTTTCAAGAACAAATCGTATTCTTAATGACAGGAAATCACAGGGTAATATCATCTGTTTTAGG
The DNA here is from genome assembly GCA_003584895.1 of Methylococcales bacterium. GTDB lineage: Bacteria > Pseudomonadota > Gammaproteobacteria > Methylococcales > Methylomonadaceae > Methylobacter_C. The sequence continues at coordinate 379 of QVQF01000210.1, read as the reverse complement.
AATCTTAAAGCAGCCACTGATGAAGCCATTGCCTTGTTCAGTAACAAGAATGCCAAGGAAACGGTTCTACTTGAACCCTATGAAGATTATGTCACCCAATTCAATGAAGCAACAGCGGCTTTGTTAGAGATAGCACCAACAATAGCCAGTGTTGATAGCCTTGCCGATGAAAATGCAGAGCTTGAGTTTGTTACCAAGTTTAGAGAGCTACTAAGAATTAAGAATGTATTAACCTCATTTTCTGATTTCAAAGACGATGACTTAACGCTGCCAGTTCAAGAGTTTGAAGATTACAAAAGCAAATACCTTGATATTTCCGATAAGGTCAAGAAAGAAAGAGAGACTAACGCAACATCTGTACTAGATGATATAGATTTTG
>QVQF01000034.1 GCA_003584895.1 Methylococcales bacterium | reverse complement strand
AAGGGAGATCGAGGTGTTATATATCCAACCACAGATTGTCAATAGCCGCCCTATGTGTACCAGTGATAGCCGCCTTGATGTGTACCACCAAAAGGAGTGTGGATGGGGTTAAGATTCTGGTTTAATAGGGGTCTCAGAACTTGAAATATTCGGGGCAATTTCCTTTCTGCGGCTGCGTTGCCGGAAGCTGTCGCCGCGGATAATAAGGGTGTGGGCATGATGGGTTAGGCGATCCAAAGCTGCGCTGGCAAGCAGATCATTGGAAAAGACTTCTCCCCATTCCTCGAACGTGCGGTTACTGGTAATGATCAATGAGCCATGTTCATAACGTTCAGTTATGATCTCATAGAGGTCCTGGGCGGCCTGGGGAGAAATGGATTGCAGCCCAAAATCATCCAGGAGCAGCAGATCACAAGCCAGTATTCGAGCGAGATGGCGAGGGTAGGAACCATTGGAACGAGCGATTTGCAAATCAAATAATAAGCGGTGGGTGGGTTTGGCCACGACCTTGAAATCGCGTTTCAGGGCCTCAATCGCAATAGCATTGGCTAAATGGCTTTTTCCGACTCCGCTGGGCCCGCACATCAATAAATTCTCGTGGCGTTGGATAAATACGCAGGAAGCCAGGTCCTGGATCAAAGTGCGGTTTATTCCAGGCGCAGCCGAGAAGTCGAAATGAGCCAGGGTTTTATTGCTATCGCATCCAGATAGAGAGAGTGTTAATACATGGTGTCGTTGGTTGCGCCGTTCCAATTCATCATCGAGCAGCAAGGCCAGGAACTCCAGCGGGGCCAGCTGTTGATCCACGGCCTGGGAAACACGCACATCCAGGGTCTCCAGCATGCCAGAGAGTCTGAGTTGGCGCAACTTGGGGGAAAGCGGGTGAGACATCATGAACGCCTCCCAAAGAATTCTTCCCCACTGCGGGCAAATGCATGGTTGAGTGCAGGTTGTGCTGGCTGGACTTCAGGTAAGGGTTCACGATCCAGGGCCGCATTCAGGATGAGTTTAATCTGGCGATAACGTACATCCCCAAAATAGGCGGCTCGTGTGCAGGCATCTTCCAGGCGTTTGGGCCCCACGCTTTCTTCCAGCTTCAGGATAGCTTGTACTGAGCGCAGGCGGTCAAGCGGGCGATCGGCCAATAATTGTTCCACCACGCTTTGCGTAGACGGTCCAATCTTTGCACCCTGCTTCTTGCAGTAATCCGGTGTGTGGATCAAGTAGGCGGCTTTGGCGGCTGGATAATCTTCCAACCGGGTATGCCACTGCCCAGGTCGGGTACTACGTGGGTGTGTGGTGACCAAATCTTGTCTTTTATTATAGATTTCGATGAAGTTTTCACTCACATGCGCAGCCAATTCCTCGCCAACATACTTAAAAGGCACGGAATAATAACTCCCGGTGATTACCACATGGCAATCCGGGTGGACCTTCACCGGACGAATTTCCAGCAGTCGGAAGGACTCTGTGGTTATTGGTTGCAGGCTATCTTTCTCAATTGTGTTGAACAAATGCAATGGCGCTTCACTGGTGGTGCCATGTTTGCGAACCCCAGCTGTATTCATGATCCAGTTCCGCAAATGTACATTGCCCATGTTGATATCCAAGAATTCCTGGCCTGCAAAAAAGTTGCGTTTCACATAATGCACCCCGGATTCCACTTTCCCTTTATGTCTGGGTGTATGCGGGATGGTCGGGCTGATTAGAAAACCGTAATGCAGCGCCATCCGTCGGTAAGCTTCTCCTAAAATGGGGTCATGCACCAGAGCTTTCACAACTGCCGATTTCAAATTATCGGGGATAATCCGCTTTGGTACGCCGCCAAAAAATGCAAAGGCTCGTTTGTGCAAAGCAAGCCAGGTCGCCACCTTTTGATCAAATACCAGTTCAGCATATTGGTGGCGACTGTAACACAGTGTCGCTACAAATACATAAGCTGTTCGCATTCGCTTGGTAACCGGATCAAAAAGTTGTCCCACTGTCCCAAAATCAACTTGCATGTCCTCTCCAGGTTCGCTCTGTACCCGAATGAACACTTCTGGTTCTACCGGTTCCAGCCGGTGGACAAAGCGCCGAACGGACGAGTAACCTCCTGCGTACTTGAAATTCTCTTGCAGCCGCAGCCAGATGGCAGTTATTTCCACCCCTTGTTTCATCCATTCCTTAATGGCTTCCCGATAGGGTTCTACGGTCGATACCTGTTTCGGTGCTTGTACCCCAGGTCCCAACGCCTGCTTCAACTCCCCGTCGCTGGGCTTTGTTTCCACCTTTTCCAGATAGCCTTTTTCTTTCGCTATTCCGTGGTATTTGTGTACCGTCGCCCTTGAAATATTCATGTCCAGTGCTATTCGCCGTTCGCTCTCGCCCAGCTGTAATCGCTGGATAATGTCCTGTATGTGATTCATATGTTTCCTCTTCATTGTGGTTACCTCCAGTTTCTTTCCTGGAAGTATTTTGCCACACTCCGATGGTGGTACACATACGGGCGGCTACGCCTGGAGATCGGAAGAGCGTCGT
>QVQF01000049.1 GCA_003584895.1 Methylococcales bacterium | reverse complement strand
TTTAAATACAGCATAGCTTTCAATAGTCTTGTTATCTTTTTTCTTATGGAAGATTCTTGACCACAAATCGGACTTTTTAGCCTCACAGACTTCTTTTAATGCCTTTTACACGGCCCTTTTCAACTTGATTTTGCATTTCTTTATACAGAACTTCTTCTTGATGCCACCGATTTAGAACAATTTCATCGCATGACACGAGTACCGCTTTTTGCTCTACTGGATTAATGCTGATGGTGCATGGCTCATATCATTCAACGGCCTTTATGGGTTAATATCTTGTCATCAATTTGTCACATTTGTTAGGTAAGGTGGGCCTTACAAAGACATCATGAGTTATATGGTAATTAGCTATGCCTTCGGACACTCAAAAATATATTCCAGAATCCTGCGATGCTACCTTGAAACAAATTCTTGCCGAGGTCATTGAGTTACGTCAAGAAATTAAAATTAAAGCTAATCAGCGCTTACAAAAACACCCATACCACAATCATTCAAGTGACTTTTCCGACAGCGCTTACAATCTTGCTCACTATCTTGCCATGCGGCAGTTTGATTTACGCCATTTACAAGATCGTTTGTCCCATGCCAGTTTAACGTCATTGGGCAGAGCGGAAGGCTCGGTATTATCGACTCTAGACTCGTTAATCGACATATTGAAGCGGGCAACAGATCCACAGTATTTATCGAACGAGAATTGCCGTATATTTTGCTATGCACAAGGCCAGCAGTTGCTAGAGCAGCATACTATGGAATTATTTGGCCCCTTTCGTAAACACGGTAGGGCGCATATTATGGTAACCCTGCCTAGCGAAGCCTCTTGGGATTATGTACTAGTAAAATCAATGCTTGAAAACGGTATGAGCTGTGCACGTATCAATTGTGCGCATGATGATCCAACTATCTGGCAGGAGATGATAAACAATATTCGTCAGGCTGAAACAGAGCTTAATCGTTCCTGCCGCATTCTTATGGACCTTGCTGGACATAAAATTCGCACTAGCAACATTACACTAGGACCCTCAATACATCACCTTCGTGTAAAAAAAGATCGTACTGGTAAAATTGTAGCTCCAGCTCATCTTATTTTAACGGCCGACTATGAGTCCTACCCTCTAGATAATTCATTATTCAGGGTATCTATCCCAAAATCACTGCATAAAAAATTGAAGCCTGGTGTTTCTTTAGCGTTTATTGATAAGCAACATAAACAACGTAGTTTAAAAGTAGAGCATGCACTTTCCGATACGGACTGGTTAGTCAGTTGTGACAAATCAGCTTATCTTGTTTCTGGTTGCAGTTTAACGCTGACTCTGTATCAAAAAAAGACTACACATAAAAAGGTCATTGAAAAGTTTACTTTAGGAGAGTTTGCTGGCGAGCCCTTGGATATTCAAGTCCATAAAAATAATGCGCTGTTATTAACCCCCAGCAATATAGACGGCAAACCTGCTGAATATAAAGACGGGATTTTAATACACCCCGCTCAAATTGGTTGTACGCTATCTTCGGCCTTAGAAAAACTCAGCATAGGGCAACCCGTGTGGATTGATGACGGTAAGATAGGTGCAGTCGTTGAAGTTCTCACTGAGCAGGGTGTATTGTTACGCATAACAGAAGCAAAAATGGGCGGCGTACATATAAAAAGTGACAAAGGCATTAATTTTCCAGAAGCTAAATTGAATTTACCGCCACTCACCGTGAAAGATTTAAAAGACTTAGATTTTGTTTGTGATCATGCCGATTTGGTTGGGTTCTCATTTATAGAAACGCTGACGGATATTGAACAATTGATGAAGGAACTTGCACAACGGAATAAGTCAGAATTACCTATCATCGCCAAAATTGAAACCAATCGTGCCGTCAAAAATCTTCCCGATATTATCTTAGGGACTATCGATCGTCATAAGCTAGGCATCATGATTGCCAGAGGTGATTTAGCCGTAGAATTAGGTAGCGCTAGGCTCGCTGAAATTCAGGAAGAGCTACTGTGGTTATGTGAAGCGGCTCATGTCCCTGTCATCTGGGCAACCCAAGTACTTGAGTCTATCGCCAAACAAGGCAGTCGCTCTAGAGCCGAATTTACAGATGCTGCTATGGCAGTTAGGGCTGAATGCGTCATGCTAAATAAAGGCCCCTACATACTTGATGCAATAGTCGCTCTGGTGGATGTTATGATACGCATGCAGGAACATCAACGGAAAAAATTTTCTCGCTTAAGAGCCTTACATTGGTAATTAAATTCATGTTCAAAATAAAGAGGGACAGGCCACAGTTTATACCCTTGTTCACTCTTAGCTAAAGCGTTTACCAGACCTCACAAGCAATTATAGGGTCTATTTGTCGCTTGCCAGACCCATTAAGGCAATTATAGGGTCTGTTTGTCGCTTGCTAGACCCATTAAGACAATAATAGGGTCTGTTTGTCGCTTGCTAGACCCATTAAGACAATAATAGGGTCTGTTTGTCGCTTACTAGACCCATTAAGACAATAATAGGGTCTGTTTGTCGCTTACTAGACCCATTAAGAGAGGGTGTCCCATATTTTGTGTAAATGG
>QVQF01000188.1 GCA_003584895.1 Methylococcales bacterium | reverse complement strand
AGATTTTTTTCAAATTCGGCGTTAAAACGGCCGGTGGTAAGCCAGCCGTCTAGGGAGGCTTCGACCATGAGTTTAAGTTCTTCGGCACCGAGCACTTTGCCAGAGGGTGGCACTACTGATTCGCCGGGAATAAAGGCCTTAGGTGCATAGGTAATGGCAGCATATTCATCGACTAATTTTGCAATCTGTTCGCGTAGTGCTTGGGTTTTTAAATGTGTCATATTAATCAGTGGTTAAAGTCTGGTAATTGTTAATTTGTGTTAAGGTCAATTGGCGTATGTTTGCGCCGGCCTGGCGTTGCTTGGACCAATCAATAATAAGCTGTAAAGCCTCGTTTAAACGTAAGGCAGGATACCAATCAAGCCGGCTGCGTGCTTTGGAAATATCCAGCTTTAAATAATGGGCTTCATGTGGATGTACGCCTGTGTCAACTTGCCATTGCGCGTCTTTGCCCCAAAGGCTGGCCATTTGTTCGACTATCCAACTTACGGGTTTGGCATCTTCGTCATTGGGGCCGAAGTTCCAGCCTTCTGCAAAGTGTGGGCCTTGCTCATAAAGATATTCGGCTAAGGTTAAATAGCCTCGCAGGGGTTCCAAGACATGTTGCCAAGGTCTGATGGCATGGGGGTTGCGTATATCAACTAGCTTGTTTTGTTCAAAGGCGGCAAGGATATCGGGTATTAAGCGATCATCCGCCCAATCACCACCACCAATTACATTGCCGGCGCGAACTGTGGCAAGGGCCACGCCATGCTCGGCGTAAGTGTTGGCGTTGAAAAATGAAGACCGATAAGCTGCGCTGACCAATTCGGCACAGCCTTTGCTGTTGCTGTAAGGATCATAACCGCCCATGGCTTCGTTTTCTCTATAGCCCCAAGCCCATTCGCGGTTTTCGTAGCATTTGTCTGTGGTAATATTAACTACTGCTTTTACGCTGGCTGTGCTGCGCACTGCTTCAAGTAAGTTAACCGTACCCATAACATTGGTCGAGTAAGTTTCTACTGGGTTTTGGTAGGAATAACGTACCAAGGGTTGGGCCGCCATGTGTATGACTATTTCGGGTTGATGTTTTGCAAACACAGCCTGTAATTTGTCCAAATCTCTAATATCAGCATTAATGCTGGTCATACCAGATCCAACTTGAGCAGATTCAAATAAACTGGGGTTGCTGGGTGGTGCTAAAGCATAACCAAGTACATTGGCATTTAAAGATTGTAACCATAATGATAACCAACTGCCTTTAAAACCGGTATGTCCAGTGAGTAAAACCTTTTTTTCTTGCCAAAACTCAGGAGTCATTACCAAACCTTCCATGGAGCTTTACCTGCTTGCCATAATTCTTCAAGATGTACTTTGTCGCGCAAAGTGTCCATTGGTTGCCAGAAGCCTTGATGTTGGAAAGCTGCCAAGTCACGCTCTTGGGCAAGTTGCTCTAAAGGTTCACGTTCCCAGATTGTTTTATCATCTGTAATATAATCCAGCACTTTGGGTGACAGTACAAAGAAACCACCGTTGATCATGGCGCCATCTCCTTGTGGTTTTTCCATAAAACTGTTAACTTTATTTCCCAATAAATCCAAGGCACCAAAACGACCTGGTGGTAATGTTGCTGTTAACGTAGCTTTAACATTTTGCGACTTGTGAAAAGCAATAAGTTCTGTGATATTAACGTTACTGACGCCATCACCATAGGTTAAACAAAACAGCTCTTCATTCTTAACATAATCGGCTACTCGTTTCAAACGACCACCAGTCATGGTGTCTTCGCCGGTATCTACTAAAGTCACTTTCCATGGTTCGGCATTACGTTGATGGACTTCCATTTGGTTATATTGCATATCAAAGGTGACATCAGACATATGTAAAAAGTAGTTAGCAAAATACTCTTTAATTACATAGCCTTTGTAACCGCAGCAGATGATAAAGTCTTTAATTCCATGATGAGAATAAGACTTTATAATATGCCAAAGTATCGGTTTCCCACCTATTTCTATCATAGGTTTGGGGCGCGAAGAGGTATCTTCAGATATGCGCGTACCAAGACCACCTGCTAGTATCACTGCTTTCATAGTGCCCTTTTTATGTTAGAAGGTTTAAATTTTTGTGACATTTGTCGTACCTTAAATTCCTGTTGGTGGTTTATAAACCAATGTTGTAGTCAATAATGGACATGGTCAGCCTAAACTTAATTGCTTTGAATGATAAGTTTATAGCCTTTATTTTTCGGTTTAAACCGTTGTGTCGACCTATACATCGTTTTATTCTGGGTCTCGGCACAAATCTGTCTGGAACAGATTTTCATTTGCCCTTAGAGCGGGCAGGATAGCCTGACGTAACTCCAAACTGGGATGACGAGAGTTTTGTGGTTTTTTACCTTGTTTAAGTTTGTAACTTTTATATCAAAAAACCGAAAGTACAATAAATTGAATTTTTTACCGCGTCTTAATCTCATCTTGATGCTGCACAAACCACTGATAAGTATCCGCCAAGCCTGCTTTTAAGCCGATATTGGGCTGCCAACCTAAGGCTTTAATTTTTGTATTGTCCATGAGTTTTCTGGG
>QVQF01000106.1 GCA_003584895.1 Methylococcales bacterium | reverse complement strand
GGCGGCTTGAATGACCTGCTTAACTATGGTTACGCGGTCTTGCTTTCCACTATCCTGCAAAAGTTGTTTGGCGTCGGCCTTGATCCGACATTCGGCATCTCGCATGTAGCGCGAGAACGCAGCACGCCACTGGCTTATGATTTGATGGAGCCATTCCGTTGTTGCGTTGACTGGCGCGTCTATCAGTGGGTCAAACAGAACCCCAATGCCACAGAATTAGAGGTGACCAAGGAATACCGGCGCTGGGTGACAGGCTTTCCACTGGAACGGATTGATTACTTTGACATGACGTTGGAAATACAAGGTTGCATTGAAGGCGTGGTGCGCGGGTTTCGCCGTGCAGTGTTGGATAAACAACCACGGCTCTACAAGCCATGGACACAGAAAAATTCAAAATGGGCTGGCTGATTGTCGCGTTTGATCTCCCGGTGACTGAGCGGGAACAACGGAAACGGGCGACCGACTTCCTACTCGACGATGGATTTCAAATGATTCAATTCAGCGTCTATGCACGGGCGTGTGTGAGCTTCGCCCGTCAGGAGACGCACCTCAGTCGCGTGAAGCAGAACCTACCCGAAGAAGGCAGCGTCCGCGCGATCTTTGTTACCCGAGCGCAGTGGGAACGTTCCTTTGTCATTCAGGGCTCCCCTGCCTCGAAAGTCGAGGCAGGGGACTTACCTGAGCAGATACAACTCTGGTAACTCGCGTCACCACAGCAGAATCGCATTTGCAATTCTGCATGCCTCGGCTTTGGAATCAAGGCAAAGCCAAGCCCGGCGCATACCGGCAATCATCGTTATTCTGCATGCCTCGGCTTTGGAATCAAGGCAAAGCGACCGGCAATGGGATGTGAGTTCCAATGCCATTCTGCATGCCTCGGCTTTGGAATCAAGGCAAAGCCACGTCGATCTAAGTCAACACGCGGGCGTGATTCTGCATGCCTCGGCTTTGGAATCAAGGCAAAGCTCACGGCTGGCGGTGCTGTTGATCCTGTCCATTCTGCATGCCTCGGCTTTGGAATCAAGGCAAAGCCACCGGGATGGCCGGTGCTGCGGTTGGTGTATTCTGCATGCCTCGGCTTTGGAATCAAGGCAAAGCACAAAAATTCCGCTGGTTTTGAAAGTTGGTATTCTGCATGCCTCGGCTTTGGAATCAAGGCAAAGCTGGCTGGCAACAAGGGTAATTCTACAACTTATTCTGCATGCCTCGGCTTTGGAATCAAGGCAAAGCGGCCAGGAGTTGAGGTCGCAGGACACAACTATTCTGCATGCCTCGGCTTTGGAATCAAGGCAAAGCTGGAAGATATGCCCATGCCCCGCGACGTGCATTCTGCATGCCTCGGCTTTGGAATCAAGGCAAAGCCTCGGAGCGATGCAGTAGTTGGGGTACTTTATTCTGCATGCCTCGGCTTTGGAATCAAGGCAAAGCGTGCCTGTTGTTTGGCGGTTGCGTCTCTTGATTCTGCATGCCTCGGCTTTGGAATCAAGGCAAAGCAGCGGGGAACAGCGGGCGAGCTAAGGCCGTATTCTGCATGCCTCGGCTTTGGAATCAAGGCAAAGCCGGACTCACTTGTGGGACTTTTAGACTTCGATTCTGCATGCCTCGGCTTTGGAATCAAGGCAAAGCCTGTACGATACAAACGCAATTTACCAAACATTCTGCATGCCTCGGCTTTGGAATCAAGGCAAAGCTGGTGTCATTCAAGACGCGCATGGCATTGATTCTGCATGCCTCGGCTTTGGAATCAAGGCAAAGCGACTGGCGCGACGTGTTCAATTTCCATTATATTCTGCATGCCTCGGCTTTGGAATCAAGGCAAAGCGGTATTTCCCTTGGGAATCGGTTTGAAGCTATTCTGCATGCCTCGGCTTTGGAATCAAGGCAAAGCTCCGTTTCCGAACAAATGAAGTTTCTTCGAATTCTGCATGCCTCGGCTTTGGAATCAAGGCAAAGCAGCAAGCCTATTTGGACTACATTGACACTATTCTGCATGCCTCGGCTTTGGAATCAAGGCAAAGCAGGTAAGTATAACAATCGGAAACGGTTCGTATTCTGCATGCCTCGGCTTTGGAATCAAGGCAAAGCTACGATAGGAATTGAGCTTGACCCAAAACCATTCTGCATGCCTCGGCTTTGGAATCAAGGCAAAGCAGTCAAGAAAATCCGCAGCTAATCGGCTGCATTCTGCATGCCTCGGCTTTGGAATCAAGGCAAAGCCTGCGCGATATGTGCCTCTGCTCCTCTACAATTCTGCATGCCTCGGCTTTGGAATCAAGGCAAAGCGGCAGGGCGCTGTTCTATACTGCGGTTCGTATTCTGCATGCCTCGGCTTTGGAATCAAGGCAAAGCTGAAAATCAGCGAAATCGCCACCGCCATCGCTAAGGCGATGCCAGCGTCGTTTCCGTTGGGCTTTCCGCTAAATAAATTCGCAGTTGGACGGCAGAGGGAAGCGGTTGGTGTCACCGCGTTCATAAGCGCGATGGACAGTTCAAAAGGAAACGGGAGCGGTAATTATGAACCGGTCAGTTCCAAGAACTGCCGGGGTGAGAGGATGCGAATCCCCTGAAACCGCTTCAAGAC
>QVQF01000168.1 GCA_003584895.1 Methylococcales bacterium | reverse complement strand
TATCGTACCCTAGTTGAAAATGGTGTTCGAGACGTTCAACAATATAGCTGGCAAGAGATTAAACAATCATGGCTAGGCTTATATGAAGCTCAAAGACGCTGTTAAGCAAAAGATGTGGGCATCTTCTCCCTAAGCTTTAAAAAGCGTTGATAGCGTGTCATAGAAATCTCGCCATTTTCAGCCGCTAAGCGTACAGCGCAGCCTTTATCTAGCAAATGTCGGCAGTTATGAAAGCGACATTGATCCATCAACGGTTGAAATTCTCGATAACCATAAGCCAGTTGTTGCTCGGTAAGTCCTACTAAGCCAAAAATAGCCACCCCAGGGCTGTCTATTAAATCGCCACCCTCAGGTAAATGATAAAGCGTTGCAGCAGTGGTGGTATGACGACCATGTTTAGTGGTGGCTGAAACAGTATTGGTTTTTAATTCTTTGTCAGGAATAATGGCATTGGTTAAAGATGATTTACCAACGCCTGATTGACCTGCCAACATACTGACCTGATCTTTTAAAGTGGCTTTTAATTCATCTAAGCCTGTTGCCGTTCTAGCACTGACTCTAAACAAGGGATAACCCAAGTTAATATAATCCAACAATTCTTTTTCGATAATATCCGTTTGCGGTAAATCGGTTTTGTTAAGGACTAAGGCCGCATCGATATTATTGTTCTCACAAATAACCAAATATTGGTCTATTAATAAAAAGTCACAATGAGGCTCAACAGCAAACACCACAAAAATAGTATCCAGATTAACGGCGACAGGTCGTGCTTTACTATTCCTAGACGGACGTGCAAGCACCGAACGCCTAGGCAGAATTTCTTCAATACGACCTTGCTCAGGCGAAGCTAAACTCCATAATACTTTATCGCCTACGGCCACTGTCTCCAGTTTTCGCAGGGTTTGGCATAAGATTATTTTATCATCATACTCAACCGCAATACCTTGGCCTAAATGGGCAATAACCAGTCCTTCAAATAACTCAGCCATTACGCTTTGCTTTCTAAATGTGCGATACGAATAGCGGCCGGTGGATGGCTATAATGAAAGGCTGAATACAAGGGGTCAGGCGTTAAAGTGTTCGCATTTTCTTCATAAAGTTTGACTAGCGCGCTAATCATTTTGCTAGCTTTAGCGTTATTAGCGGCAAAGTCATCAGCTTCAAATTCAAACTTACGTTGAAAATAAGCACTGATAGGCTGCATAAAAAAAGTGAAGCTGGATGAAACCAACATGAATAATAACAAAGCCGCCGCATTCGAAGCTTGCTCTACGCCTAAGCCGTTATAAAACCAAGCTTGGCTAATTAACCAGCCTAAAACGGCAAAGCTGATTAAACTCATAATAGAGGTAGCGATCAGCATTTTAATGACGTGCTTGCATTTAAAATGCCCTAATTCATGTGCTAACACAGCTTCTAACTCTTCCTCTTCGAGTGAAGCCACTAGATTATCAAAGAACACGATGCGTTTGTTATTACCCAGACCTGTAAAATAAGCATTACCGTGGCCAGAACGCTTAGAACCATCCATGATAAAAATGCCTTGGCTATTGAAGCCACAGCGCGTTAACAAGCCTTGAATACGATCCTTTAAAGAACCGTCTTCCATAGGCGTGAACTTATTAAATAAAGGTGCAATAACGGTAGGATACAACCAGCTCATTAATAAAGAGAAGCCCATCAAGATGCCCCAAGCCCATAACCACCAAAGCGGACCTACATTATCCATCACCCATAAAATCAGCGCTAAGATAGGTAAGCCAATTGCCGCACCTAAACTTAATTGCAGAACTTGATCTTTAATAAATTGGCCTATGCTACTTTTATTGAAGCCGAACTTTTCTTCAATAACAAAGGTTTGATAAAGACTGGTCGGCGTTTCTATTAAAGTCATTAAAAGAAAGATCGATGCAGTTGCCGCAACACCCGCCCATAAGGGAGATGTAATCACCGTAGGCCAATAACTAAAGGCTAAATTAATGCCGCCACCTAGTGTTAAAGACAACAACACAGCAATGCTCAGAAGACCGTCTATATTGCCCAGTTTTAGTTTAGCTTGTGAATAGTCTGCCGCTTTTTGATGAGCGGCTAACGGCACTTTATCTTTAAAGGCTTCTGGTACCTCCGCACGGTGAGCGGCAACATAGTTCGCTTGGCGTTTAGCTAACCAAAACTGTACCGTAGAAGAAATAAGTAGGGCGATTAAGAAGATAATAGTAAAGGTATTCATAGGGCTTAGCACATTAGATTGTAAGAGTTAGACGAACACATGGGCCAATGCTACACTAACCACCACCCACAACACAATGGAATCAACACATGGCGCAGGATACTGCAAACTTAATCTGGATAGACCTTGAAATGACAGGCCTAGATCCAGACACGGATTTGATCATTGAAATCGCGACCGTCATTACCGACAAAGATTTAAATATACTGGCTCAAGGGCCAGTGATTGCCGTGTATCAGTCTGATGAAGCTTTGGCTGCCATGGATGATTGGAATCAAAAGCATCATGGCCAGTCCGGTCTTATTGAACGTGTTAAAGCGTCCCTTATTAATGATGCAGAAGCAGAACGCCTGACTATAGATTTTCTTAAAGACTGGGTGCCTGCAAACACTTCGCCTATTTGCGGCAATAGCAT
>QVQF01000133.1 GCA_003584895.1 Methylococcales bacterium | reverse complement strand
TATCCTGCAAAGCGTGGTCAGTCACATACGCAACAAGTCAGTCACAATATCAAGGCTAGTCATGTTTCTGTCAATCATGGACATGCTCATGGACACCAAAAATTTTCTGCTAGTCATGCACATGGACATACTCAAGCTTCATTTAGGCATGGGCAGATACATTCGCATCCTATAGATCCTGAGATTATTAGTCGGCACGCCTCACTATCATCAGGAAATTACTATACGCCCTCTCATAAAACGTTATTCTTAGAGCATGAGCATACAGGTGATAGTTTAAAGTTAACTTATTTTGAACAAGGTCGCTATGTCCATGGGGCATTGGAAGAAATTAACTTTTTAATGCGCGATTATCATACGGATGATGTTCATCCTATTGATACAGCATTACTTGATCAATTATTTGATTTAAATGAAATACTAGGCATCAATAAACCGATACATATAGTCTCAGGATATCGATCGCCGTTTACAAATGCTCAATTGCGTAGAAATACACCGGGTGTTGCCGAGCATAGTTTTCACATGCAAGGTCGAGCGATAGATATCCGTATTGAAGGCATGCAAGCCAGAACGATTAAAGATGCAGCCTTAAGCATGGCACAAGGCGGTGTAGGCTTTTACCCGTATAATAATTTTGTACATTTAGATACTGGTGATATTAGAACTTGGTAGCACAACGTCACTTAAACGTTCGTGGCTTTTGAATAGGTCGGTTGGGTTAGACTATCTAACAATATAAGTACTGTCGGGTTACGCACCGCTAACCCGACCTACGTCACTAACTACAAACGATTTAGCGGTTCTAGGCTGTTATCCCTATCTAATAATTTCTTCTGCCGAGCTTTATTTTCAGTAAACGCTTGAAATAGCTTTTTACCCTGCCATTCACTACTCGCTTGGCCATATAAACTATGGTTTAAATGCAAAAGTTCATCTCTTAAACGAGCATCACAAAAATCTGCAATTCCTCCCAGAGTCGATTGATTAAAGGTAAGATTACCCCAGGCAATTAAGGCATTTTTAGCAGCTGTTGCATCATTCTGAGTACATGCTTTTTTCAGCGCCTTGATAGCATCGCTTATATCGGTATTTACATCGACATCCTTAATAAGCTGTTCTGATTTTGTACGAGCTTTTAAGAACACTATAACGGTTATTAACCAAGTTGTTGCTAAACACAGGCTGAGCCACATCCAAAAATTAGTTTCTGGCACTGTATTAATGGTTGGTGTCGTATTTATGGCTTGCGAGTTAACAGACGTTATCTGTGGAGTATTGACTACGGGTTGCGCACCTGCAAGCGCAGTTAAGGTAGTTTCTGGAATTTCAGCCATTTCCATTTTTTGGTTTTCGGTATTAAACCAAGGAATTTGTATAGCGGGTAATTGATAATCACCAGCTTGCGAAAGTATCAATGCTATCTTTTCTTCTCTGAAAGCGATCACACCATCGGTTTTTTTCTGCTCTTGTAATACCGGTTGGTCAGGATACGCCTTTAATTGATCGTTGCTTATGGCAGTATTTAGCTCAGGAAGTTGGCTGACGGTTGCGCCTTTAGCTAATAAGGTTAATGTGCGTGTTAGCGGTTCACCTATCTTCAAGTGTTTAATATCGCCAGACCACTCTTGTTTAAAAACCAATTGCTGTGCCGATAACCAATGCTTTCCAGTAAAGGAAGCGGGTGCAGGTTTTACATCCAGTGATATGGCTTTGGATTCGATGCGCTTGGTTTTGGTGGCTTGAGAATTAAAGAAACCATTAAAGTTAGGTCGGTTATTACTGATTATTTCAGCTGTCAATGTGAGTGGCTTAATAGTGAGCTTGCCACTTTTTTGCGGGAAAATAGCATATTTACGCTCAGTTACCGAATAATCCAAGCCATTAACTTGTGTATTAAAACGACTATCATCGCCCAATCTTTCGATGACGGCATCTGCTAATTCTGGCTCATCTAAGCGTGCTTGTGAAAGATCAACTCTAGTATATAAGCGAAGCGTATATAACACTTGAGATTGTATATAGATATTTTTTGAGGTTGCCTCAACCTCGAGGAAGATATCCTCATCGTTAGTACTGGCTTTATTATTGACGGCTTCAGTGACTGAAATTTGTAATGCTGAGCTTGCATCATGACCAAATTTCACCGCAGGAATCATAAGATTACCCGCGTGCTTAGCCATTACAGTTAAGGACCACTGTAAGATTTTGGTTGATTTCCCATTAATCCAAGATGAACTACTGCCGCTACTTTGATTGAGTATAGAAAAGTTTTGTTCTAGTGATCTAAAGTCAGGATCATCATCAGGTGTCTCGTTGGCCGTAAACGTAATTTTAAATGATTCATTAAGATTCACAGGGTTACGGTCTGTCTCGACTTGAATAGTCGTAGCTAATATCTGTTGAGATATCAGTAATAAAGTCATTAAAATAAAGACTTTATAGTGAATTAAGCGTTTTATTATGTTCATTAGTAACTTATTACGTTTAACAGAGGCAACGGGGTGGTTACTCATCTATTCAATGAATGTAACCGAATAGGCAAAATTATCAGGTATTACCTGTTAGATAGCAAACAGATATCAACGGTATAACGCGAGAGCAGAAGAAAATCGATTTATTAACCATATATAATATGACGAATTAATTGCGCAAC
>QVQF01000094.1 GCA_003584895.1 Methylococcales bacterium | reverse complement strand
TCAGTAGCAATCATCGGGTTAAAGCCGTATTTAAGATTGTATAAGTTTAAGCATATCGCAGAAACCAAACCAGAAAGCAAAGCACCATACATACCGGCAACGGTCTTTCCTGGACTAATTTCTGGAGCCAACTTGGTTACACCCCACTTTTTTCCAGAAAAATAAGCAACTATATCGGCTACCCAAATCAAGATAAAGAAATACATGGTCATTTCTGGACCATAAAAAGATTTTAATCGTGATAAAAACATCCAAGCCGATATTAATACAAACCAACCTATGAATAATTTATATCGTGTTTTCAATTGAATATTGATGACACCCGTTGGAGCGTTTCTGATTAAAATCATCATCACTATCCAGAAGATAACGGGAGGTATAACCAGCCACTCTAAAGCACCAGAGTAATCTCTAATGTCTGGCCAATCAACAAGTTGAGCTACCAACTCTAATATTTGCGTCCAAAAATGTATACCTATCATGGGTAAAACTAAGGCCACTAAAAAACCGACCCTAATAAGCATAGAGTTTACACTTGCAAGATTAGTCCATTCCCATGCACCGACAAGAACGACTAAACCTATCGCTAATGAAAAATATTCGATGGGTAATAAAAAGACTGCCAAAGCAATCAGGGTAGCAAGGATTGATGCTGTTATAATTCGCTTTATTAACATGGTTGTAGGCTATCTGGATAAAGGTTATAGAGTGACGGATTTATTAAGAACTTGCTCACTGGTATGACCAAAGCGGCGTTGCCGACTTCTAAAGCTCTTGATTGCGTCTTCAAGGGAGTTCTGGTCAAAATCTGGCCAGAGTGTTGCTGTAAAATATAATTCTGCATAAGCCAACTGCCACAACATAAAGTTGCTAACACGCTGTTCGCCACCTGTTCTTATAAATAAATCAGGATCAGGTAAGCCAGCTGTTGATAAATACTGATTAATTAATTGATCATTAATATCTTCTGTCTTTAGCTCACCGGCAGCCATTTTTTTCTGCACTTGCAAAAAAGCCTGACACATATCCCAGTGACCACCGTAATTTGCCGCTATGACCACAGTTAAAGCTTTATTATTCTGAGTTTGCGCTTCGCCTTCGGCCATTTTTTTCTGCAATTTATCAGAGAATGCTGATCTATCGCCTATAAACCGCAATCGGATATCATTACGATCTAATTTATTGATTTCTCTTTGTAAAGTCGCCATAAATAACGCCATCAACAAAGAGACTTCTGCTTCAGGTCTACGCCAATTTTCACTACTAAAAGCAAATAAAGTTAAGACCTTAATATTATGGGTTGCACAGTACTCTACAATTTTTCGTACCGCTTTAACCCCAGCCTGATGACCCACTGCTCTTGGCATAAATCTTTTTTGCGCCCATCGACCATTACCATCCATGATAATGGCAATATGACGAGGATTATTGAGCTCGGAATCTACAGCAGTTAGATCATCATTGGCCATGGCTATCTCTGTTAAATTGACAAGAGATCCGCTTCTTTGGCTTCCAGTATCTTTTCTATATCCTTAATATACTGATCTGTTAATTTCTGTATTTTTTCTTCAGCACCACGCGCCTCATCTTCAGAAACCATCTTTTCTTTTAAAGCTTTGTTTATTTCTGAATTAGCATCGCGGCGAATATTTCTGACCGCAACTCGACCATTTTCAGCCTCATGCTTAACAACTTTAACTAAACTGCGTCTACGCTCTTCTGTTAATGCAGGTAAAGGAATACGAATAGTCATACCATTAGTCGCTGGATTCAAACCCAAATCTGACTTCATAATGGCTTTCTCTATGGCTTGTACCATACCTTTTTCCCATGGCGTAATCGTTAAAGTACGCGCATCTTCAACAGCAATATTAGCAACTTGAGATAAAGCCGAATCAGTACCATAGTAAGAAACCATAATTTGCTCTAGCAAACTAGGGTGAGCCCTACCCGTTCTGATTTTTGAGAACTCATGCTTTACAGCATCGATACTCTTGCCCATACGGGTTGCTGCATCTTGTTGAATATCATTAATCATTAATCTGTTCCTCGTTCAATTAGCGAACCTATTTCTGCGCCCATCATTAATTTCATGACAGCGCCCTGTTCAAAAATATTCATCACGCGCATTGGTACGTTATTATCACGACATAAAACCAATGCTGTGGTATCCATAACATTAAGGCGCTGATCCAGCGCTTCATCATAAGTTAATCGTGGATAAAATACTGCGTCAGTGACCTTTTCAGGATCAGCTGAATAAACGCCTTTAACTTTGGTGGCTTTAATCATTAAGCCAGCGTTGATTTCAATAGCCCTAAGACTTGCGGCTGAATCGGTAGTAAAAAAAGGATTACCTGTACCCGCTGCAAAAATAACAACTCGACCTTTTTCTAAATGCCGAACAGCTCTACGACAGATATAATCTTCGCAGACTTGATTAATTTTAAGTGCTGACATAACTCGCACTTGCTGGCCTTGCGCCTCTAAGGCGTCCTGCATAGCCAAGGCATTGATAACCGTAGCTAACATGCCCATTTGATCGCCAGTGACTCTATTCAAACCTTCGGCCGCTTTTTCAGCGCCGCGTAAGATATTACCACCGCCGATAACTAAACCGACTTGTATTCCGATATCACATAATTCTTTAATTTCAGTGGCAAGACGCTTAATAATATCAGCATCAATACTTGCGCCTGTCTCACCCACTAAAGCTTCACC
>QVQF01000050.1 GCA_003584895.1 Methylococcales bacterium | reverse complement strand
ACCCACCTAATTAATTCGGCTTTTGTTTCGGCAATGTCACGCTTTAGCTCAGACCTTACCAATTCTATTTTTAACTCAGTCTCTTTGATCCTTGCATCTAAGTCTTTATTAGTGACGACATTCTCTAAACTATGCTCATGCTTAACATAATCTATCGTAGCATTTGAAGCTTGTTGATGTAAGCGAGTAATCGCGACCGCTTGCGGCTCACTTAAACCTGCTTGCTTTAATTCTGTTACAAATTCATGCGTATCAAAAATCAACCTAGCCATAGCTTGATCCTGCCTAAAGTTAAGCTTGCATTGTATAGAGAATAATCAAATAAGTACAAAAAACTAACCCAAAAACATAAGCAATAAGAGCACACATTTAAGCATCGTGCTGGCCATGCGTATACGCATTGCGGGCACATTTAGACGTTTATTTAGCAAAAAAAGTTGAAATAGGCGTTTTTTTTGCTGACGGCCTCATTAATTGCCTGATTTTTAGCATTCAGCCTGATCGCAGGCTGGACCCTGCGACCACGCAGAGCCTAAAAGTTGCCTAAACTATCGCGCAGATCCTCTAAATCTGTGCGCACATTGCTTACTCTGACGCGAACATTGCCTAGGCTTTTACGCCGGTTGCTTAAAGTTTTGGGCTTGATGACTCGGTTTGTTGCCCTGTTTCTTAAGCGTGGCTCATTGTTATGTGGTTGTCAGCACCTTATCATGCAGGTCGGGCTAGCGTTTTAGCATTGTCCGAGCTTGCGGCAAGCATTTACGGAATGATCGCCCATAAACCTAGGAGGGATATGTTTTTCACTTAAGCGGGACGGGTTTACAAACTCCGTCCCGCTTAAGTGTCGGGTTACGCTGTCGCTAACCCGACCTACAGAACTGCCATTAAGTTCAGTCCTCATAGTAACAGGGAGCGCCGATATTGTCTTATTAATGGCTGTGACCTTAAGGCGAAAAGCTATTTTACTTCCGTAGCAGATGAGCTTTAATAGCTGGACAAAAACAACCGTTGCTTAGCTTTAAAAACCGTAAAGAAAAAAAAACCGCATTAGACAACTAATGCGGTTAAAGAGAGAGACACTGTATTCAGATCCAGTCAGCCTACGCTGACTGGTTTAAATCTAAAGCTAGATTTAAGGGTGTGCTTACCAGTCTAATTGAATACGTGATTCAATCATATCTAGTTTGGCATTGTTGAAAGCAGCAGGCGTTCCCGTTCCTGACATTCCAGTCGTATTAATATTAAAGGCATGTACATAGTTAGTATTCAAACGAACTCTAGGATTAAAGTACCAGTTAATACCTAGTTTACCTAACTCAGCAGAACCACCATTAATCTTGTCACCACTTTTTAAGTTTAACTCATCAAACCCAGCCAATAATTCCCAAGCTCCCATACCACCTTTCATATCAAAGTTATGCTTAGGTTTTACACGGTCAAAGGCACCGGTTTTAGTCACATAATTACGTGATTCACCCGTTACGAAGTAAGTCACATAACCATAATAACCGCCCATTGAATTATTACTATAACCATTGCCACTGACATTAGTTTGTAAATATTCAGCCTGTGCTGAGAAAGGACCTAAAACCACAGCGGTTTCAGCACCAAAACGATTATAAGCAGTCGCTAACTGTGTAGCGCTTGCACTCAAATTGCCAGTATTTAAGATAGAAGTTCTATCCATATTACCCATTTGTGTACCAAAGGCAACACCACCATTAGCTAGAGATCCACCACCGTTCATATTATTGTTGACGCTAGTGTAAGAACCCCAACCACCGACATGTAATAATTGAGTTGGGCTAGCCATCCAAGGTGTACCCGCAACTCGTCCATTCAGTTCCCACGAGGTATTACCCGCACCTGACTGACTGTTAACAGTCGGTTGAACATAAGACGTTGCACCATTCATAGCGCCAGGGCCTTGCGTTTGCAAAGCAGTTGCGACTAACCAACGATCCGCTGAATAGTTAGCGCCGATACCGACTTTAAAGATATTCAAGTTATCAACAAAGGCGTTAACCGCCATACTGCGCTCTATGAACGAGGTTTGAATATCGCTAGTGGTATCTTCTAAAGTTAACGGCTCTTTAAATGAACCCAACTTTACCGACAATTTTTTATTGAAGTTATATCTAGCAAAAGCATCGGTAATACCGCCAGCAAGTGAAGTGTTTTGAGTGTTGGCTACTGTAGCACCAGTACCACCAACCATTCCAGCTCTAGCAAAATCGTATTCAAATTTATAATCAGTATCTTTATAAACCGTACCTTCCATACTCAAACGAGCTCTACGTATGCCCACTGAGTTATCCAATGCTAAAGGAGCGCCTGTTCCTGATACAAAGGAGTTATGCAATTGTTGATTCACGTTTTCTTGTGAATCCACTTGCATACGACCATGTATTTCAGTCGTGAAGTTGCCGTCTCTAGTTTCGAACTTAACACCGTTAGTTAAAGACACTTTTACAGCATCAGGCTTAGCAGATTCATCAGCTTTTTCTGTTAAGGCTTTTATTTCGTTAGTTTTTAATTCTAAATCTTTTTTGATCGCTTCGATATCCGCTGCAGGAGCTGCAACTGGAGTCGGTACGAAAGGCGTATTGCTTACTTTATTTGAATCGCCTAATAATACGCGGCCTTTACCAGGCTCTGTGAATACTTGCTTAGTTTTGCTATCAACATATAAGTCCAAAGCTAAAGCACTAAAAGAAGTCGTGACTGTTAACGTAGCAGCTATTGCCATTACTAATTTTGTATG
>QVQF01000052.1 GCA_003584895.1 Methylococcales bacterium | reverse complement strand
TGGTGGAGGCGGGGGGAATTGAACCCCCGTCCGCAAGCACTCCGCCTTAAGGTCTACATGCTTATCTCGTCTTTAATTTAGCTAATGATCACCCGTCGAGCCAAGAAAATCACCAGCGATTCCGTAAGGTTTTAGCGCATCCACACCGGACGGATTTCAGCGCGATCTTATGTAAATGACCTCTGAGCGCTCGGCGAACCGAACTCCACCCGCATAAGCACAGATGGTCAAAGGAATGGTGCTGTGTTTAAGCAGCTAGAGCCATTGAGTAGTTTTCGTCATTTGCGAATACTTAGTTTCTGTAGGTTTTACGAGGTGTACAGTCCTCGGCATGCACTTAAGGTTTTGCTACCCACGTCGAAGCCATGTCGCCCCCAAGTAGTTTCACGAGCTATATGATATAGCTCGCATTAATAAGTTCAATAGCGCTAATAAAATTTATTAGCGCAGTAACTTATTTAGATAACAGTTACATTTTCAGCTTGAGGACCTTTTTGTCCTTGTGTTACGCTGAATTGTACTTTTTGGCCTTCATCTAATGATTTGTAACCACCAGAATTATTGATTTGTTGAAAATGTACGAATACATCTGGGCCTGAAGCTTGCTCGATAAAACCGAAGCCTTTATCTGAGTTAAACCATTTTACTGTGCCAGTTGTTAAAGTAGACATAATGAGTCCTTAATATAAAGTAATGAAGCCTGTTAAGGCGGATAGTGGGTCAATTTAGAAATTACTTAATGAAACAAGGACGAGCTACTAACAAAAGAAAGATCGAAAAGGTAAACAGAGAGTAAATCAGATTTTTAATCCAGATCGCATTATACCTAACTAAATAAATAATGTTCATTATTTATTTAAATAACCACATTAATTGTAAATTATTTTAGATGGCTGCCCTTAAAGCCCAGCATAAATAGCGTTCCGACATAAACGCCTCCGCCAATCGCTATCCATTTAATTAGATTAAGCAGTCTATCCACAACCCCCCAATGACTCCATAACGCCACATCTACCTTATAATATAAGAACCCAGACATAGCTATACTCGCTAATAAGATACGAAGCATAAATATCCGCCAGCGCACGTTAGGATGAAAGACATTATCCTTTAATAACCGCCTTAGCAACAAGACTGCGTTGACGAATGCCCCCAAAGAGGTAGCAAGGGCTAATCCTGCATGAGCCAAAGGATAAACCAGCACAATATTTAAACCCAGACTGGCTATCATGGCATACATACCATAACGCACTGGCGTTCTTACGTCCTGTCGTGACGTAAAGCCTGGCACCAACACCTTAATCGCTACATAAGCTACCAAGCCTAATGAATAGGCCTTAAGACTCAACCCTGAATAATAAACATCACTGACACTAAATTCTTTGTATTGAAATAAAGTAGATAGCATGGGCTCTGCCAACAAAAACAAACCTATGGTGGCCGGCATACCGATTAATACAACTAGGCGCAACCCCCAATCTATTGAATCTGAAAAAGCCTGCGCATCTTCAGCCGCATGGCTTCTTGCTAAACTGGGCAATATAACAACCCCCAATGCTAATCCTAGCAATCCCAAAGGAAATTCCACTAAACGATCTGAGTAATATAACCATGAAACACTGCCTGTCTTTAAAAATGAGGCGATTAATGTATCGACCAATAAATTAATTTGCGTTATTGATACGCTAAATATGGCTGGCACCATCAAGCCTAAAATCTTACTCACTTCAGGATCATGAAATCCTAATCTAAATCGTGTCATTAAACCTAAACGTATTAGTGATGGCAACTGAAACAACAACTGCACTACACCTGCTGCAAATACCCCCCACGCTAAAGCAATAACAGGCACTTTCATTACTGGCGCTAACCAGATTGCGGCAGCAATCATAGTTATATTTAAAAATACCGGCGTTAACGCAGGCACTGCAAACTTATTATGTATATTTAATACACTGCCGGCAAAGGCCACCAAACCAATAAAGAATAAATAGGGCAACGTAATCTGCAACATTTTAACCGCTAAATCATGTTGCGAACCTTGCCAGGCAAAACCCGGTGCTAACAACCAAATTAGTAATGGAGCAACTAACAGACCAAGCAATGAGATTCCCAGAAGAATGACCGCTAAGGTACCTGCCGTTCGCTCTATCAATAACTTTAAAGACTCTTTATTGCCATGAGCCTTATTGACGACCAACACCGGCACAAATACATGAGCAAACGCACCTTCTGCAAATAGACGTCGAAATAAATTAGGGATTTTAAAAGCAACAAAAAAAGCATCCGTTGCCAAATCTACACCAAAAATTCGCGCAATCAGCATGTCACGAACAAAACCGAGCAGACGTGAGATTAGCGTCATACTGCTCACGATAGCAGTCGACTTAAATAGCTGTTGACTCAAAGTGACTCCAAATTCAAATTCAACATGTTAATGGTTGACAATAATAACATTTAAAAAGATAATGCAGGACTCTAAACTAAAACCAACGCTCGAGATACTATGGCTAATACAGCACAAGCTAAAAAGCGCGCGAAACAAGCGGAAAAAAGCCGTATTCGCAACGCAGGACAACGTAGCAACCTACGTACATTTATTAAGAAAGTACTTGCCGCAGTTAAAGCTGGCGACAAAGAAAAAGCACAAGCCGCCTATAAAATTGTAGAGCCTATTATTGATTCTGCTGTCACTAAAGGCATTATCCATAAAAATAAAGCTTCACGCGGCAAAAGCAGACTGAATTCAAAAGTAAAAGCTATCGCTTAA
>QVQF01000115.1 GCA_003584895.1 Methylococcales bacterium | reverse complement strand
CTTAGCGGTTTTGCTGCGATTGCCTTTAGTCCGATTAAGCGCTTGATGTATGAAATTGGCTTCTAAAGCATCCAGCTCTATGCCTCGTTCAGGTAGTAGTAATGGGTCGGTTTTTAGTAAATTAGAATTGATAAATTCTTGCGGTAGATGTTCAATTTCGATGGTATTTCCTGCCATGAGTATGCTCAGTCTTTCGCATAAATTTCGTAATTCACGAATATTGCCTGGCCAGGGATAAGATTTAAGTGCTTTCAAGGCCGGTTTACTAAATTTTGCGGCTTCCATTACATGCGTAACAGCCATCATATCCATGAAATGGTTGATCAATGCTTCGATGTCGTCACTACGATGACTTAATGAGGGTAATTCTAAAGGCACTACATTTAGCCTGTAATATAAATCCGATCTAAATTCCTTAGCCGTCACTAATTTAAGTAGGTCGGTATTGGTCGCAGCAATAATGCGGACATCAACGTGATAAGGTTTAATGTCACCAATCGCTAAACATTCACCAGACTCTAAAAAGCGTAATAATTTAGCTTGTATCGTGTAGGGCAGGGAATTGATTTCATCAAGAAATAATGTGCCACCATTTGCTGCCTGAAAGAGTCCTTTAGTGCTAGAGGTCGCACCAGTAAATGAACCTTTTCTATGGCCAAATAATTCTGATTCAATCAGGCTTTCTGGTAAAGCAGCACAGTTTAAGGTAATAAAGGCTTTGTCAGCACGAGTGCTAGCTTTTTGTATGGCATTGGCGAAGATTTCTTTACCCGTGCCGGTTTCACCGTGTAATAAAACAGTGACGTCTGTTGCAGCTACCATTTTGGCGCTACGTATCAATGATTCTAAGGTAGGAGATTGGCCGATGATAGCTTTAAAATGACTCATGATAAGCTGCCTCAGTGTATGGCCATGTGGGTATAAGCCATAGGGTTAAGCCAAGGTAAACCGGCTAATAGCGACAGAATTATCATAAACACACCTATCACTTGTTTAAAGCGATTCATTCTGGATAAGCGAGTTAAAACTTGCGTCATTATACCGACGCCCATTACAGCTGGTAAAGTGCCTGCGCCAAACGCTAACATAGTGAGTGCGCTTGTACTGATGTCGCCGGTCGTTGCAGCAAGTGCTAAGGCTGCATAAACTAAGCCGCAGGGTAACCAGCCCCAAACCATACCAAAAAGATAGGCGTGCGTAAGGCTTTTTACGGGTATCAGTTTACGGCCATAAGGTTCTAGTTTTTTCCAAAAAAATACCCCCGCTTTTTCAATATAGGCGAATCGTGGGAACCAGCCGGCTATATATAGTCCAGCCCCAGCCATGATGGCAGCGGAGATGATTTGTAAAATACGATGTCCATGTGCATCACCCAGTGGTAGGGTTAGTAATAGCTCTACTCCGCCTATTAACGCGCCAGCAATTGCATAGCTAGTGATGCGCCCAAAGTTATAGTTAAAAACAAAAGGGAGTAGTCTTTTTTTATGATTGCGTATTTCAGGGCTCAGACTTAACGTGAGCGTGCCTATAATAGAGCCGCACATGCCTATACAGTGCATACTACTAAATAGGCCCATAATAAAAGCGACTACATAGGAGGAGGTAAAGGCTGGGTCAAAGTGCATCATAAGGTTGGATTAAAGATTTGGGGCGAAAGGTTAAGGGCGAAAGGCAAAGGCTAAAGGCTAAAGGCAAAAAATTGGGGTTACTTTAGTCTTTTGCCTTCCGCCTTTAAAATCTCAATGAGTTGAAAATTGAGCAAGAATTTGGCTTTGAATTTTTTCCGCCATGGCTTTGCGATCATCTGCATCACGAATAGGTCTGCCAACCACGATATAATCAGCGCCATTTTGCATAGCCATTTCGACACTGACTACGCGTTTTTGATCATCTTCTTCACGATTATCAACAGGACGAATACCTGGGGTAATGACTAATAATTTATGATCGAGTTCTTCTCTAAGCATAGCGACTTCAAGTCCTGATGAGACTATGCCATCACAGCCTATCTGCAATGCACGTTTTGCACGAGATAAGACTAGCTCGCGTACATCACATTGAAAGCCTAAGTCATCTAAATCGCCACGATCTAAGCTAGTTAAGGCGGTGACTGCGAGTACTTTAAGATCACCTTTTTCTTTAGCAGCTGCTTCCATGATGGCATCATTGCCATGAATAGTGGCTAGATCTACGCCTTTGCTGCTTAAGGCTTTAATAGCCCGACCGACTGTTGCGGGCACATCGAAGAATTTTAAATCAACAAATACTTTCTTATTTTGTTGTTTTAACCATTCGATAAAACCAAAATAATCACCCGACATAAAGAGTTCCATGCCAACTTTGTAAAAAATAACAGAGTCACCGAGTTCTTCTACTAAGGCCATGGCTTCGGGTATGCTAGAAACATCCAAGGCCATAATTAAGCGTTCACGGACGGGAATGGGTTTAGTTGATATAAAAGCCATAGTTAGAGTTATATATGTATTAGTTAAAGCGAAGCATGAAAAGCCGTAGCAACGGCATTATTTGAGTCTGGGTGTTATTGAGTTTTTAATCCTGCTTTATTCCAAGCAATTAAACCACCTTCCATATTTTGGACGTGGCTAAATCCAGCTGACTTTAAGATATCTAAAGCTTTAGCTGAGCGTGCACCAGAACGACATTGAGTAATGATGGCACTACTTTTGTAAGGCTGGAGTTCAGATAAGCGATTACTTAATTGTGCCAAGGGAATGTGAATAGCACCAGGTATATGTACTGTATTCCATTCGTTATCTTCTCGGACATC
>QVQF01000127.1 GCA_003584895.1 Methylococcales bacterium | reverse complement strand
TGACGATCAGCACCGCGACCTTTGGCTTGAAGCAAGGCACCACCCCGGTGGCCGGTACGGTCAGCTACGTGGGCGTCACTGCCGCCTTCGCACCGTCAACCAATCTGGCGCCGTTGACTGTTTACACGGCCACGATCACCAATGTGGTCACGGATCTGGCCGGCAATGCGCTGGTCACAAGCTATAGCTGGAACTTTACCACCGGGACAATTCCGGATACGACCCCACCGACGGTGAGTTCCACCGGCCCGACCAATACCGCCACCGGTGTTGCACTCGCCGTGAATGTCACCATGGTCTTCAGCGAAGCGATGGATCCGCTCACGATCAACACCGTTAATATTACCTTGCAGCACGGCGCCACGTTTGTGGCCGGCACGGTGAGCTATGTCGGGGGCACTGCGACCTTTAATCCCACCAGCGACCTGGCACCGCTGACCACTTACACCGGTACGATTCTCAGCAGCAGCCCCACTGGGGGCGTCAAGGACTTGGCCGGGAACCGACTGGCCGCAAATTACGTTTGGAGCTTTACCACCGGTGAACCCCCCACCGTGAGTTCCACCGCGCCGACGAATACGGCGACGAGTGTGTCGATCAATAGCCAACTCACGGCCACGTTTAGTGAGTCGATGAATCCGACGACGATTACCAACACCACCTTCACCTTACATTCTGGGATCACAACGGTGACTGGCACGGTCAGCTATGTGGGTGTTACCGCGACATTTGTGCCAGTTAGCGCACTCACCACCAGCACGCTCTATACGGCGACGATTACCACCGGGGTAACCGACTTGGCCGGCGATTCGATAGCCACGAACCATGTCTGGACCTTCACGACGGGGGCGTCCACCGACACCATTAAACCCACAGTCAGTTCCACGGTGCCGACGAATAACGCCTCGGGCGTGCCGATCAACAGTCAACTCGCGGCCACCTTCAATAAGGCGATGAACCCGGCGACGATCACCAACACCACCTTCACTTTGCAGCACGGGATCACCACGGTGACCGGCACGGTGAGCTATGTGGGCGACACGGCGACATTTGCGCCTGTCAGTAATCTCGCGACCAGCACGCTCTATACGGCGACGATTACCACCGGTGCGATGGACTTGGCCGGCAATGCCCTGGCCACGAACTTCGTCTGGACCTTCACAACGGGGGATTCCGCCGACACCAACAGCCCCACTGTCATTGTCACCAACCCGACGAATATGGACGTGAATGTGGCCCTCAACCAGACCCTCAACGCCACCTTGAGTAAGGCGATGGACCCCGCGACGATCACCACGAACAACTTCCACGTGACCGGACCAGGCGGAGCGATTGTGAACGGAATGGTCGCCTATGTTGCGGCCAGCAAGATTGCCGCCTTCACACCTGCAAGCAATCTGGCCCCCAACACCACCTATACCAACACGCTGACAATTGGGTTCAAGGATCTCGCCGGCAATGCGCTGGCGACCAACTATGTTTGGAGCTTCACGACGGGATCCCAGATCAATTCCAACAACATGTCCATCAACCTTGGAACGGCGTCCACCTTCGCGATTCTCGCGACCGCCGCCACCAGCGGTAGTGCCGACCAGATCAATGGTGATGTCGGGTTGCATACCGGGTCGTCCCAGGGAATTCCGCCATCAGAAATTAACGGGACGATCCATGTGAATGACTCAGAAGTCATTGCTGCCCAAGCCTCCTTGCTGGCCGCGTATAACGAAGCCGTGAACCGCTCCGCTAGCGCGCAAACGTTGCCGGGCAATCTCGGCGGGCTGACCATGTATCCGGGCCTCTATGTCAATGGAAGTTCGACGGGAATCTCCGGCACAGGCCCCCTTGCGATTCTCACTCTCGACGCCCAGGGCGACGCGAATGCGGTCTTCGTGTTCAAGATGGGCTCCACGCTCATCTTGGATACCGGCACTAGTATTGTTCTGAGTGGTGGCGCCCAGGCGAAGAACATCTACTTCCAAGTCGGTAGCTCCGCGACACTGACCGGGAACGACATCTTCTACGGTAACATCCTCGCGGATGTCTCGATTACAGTCGGCAACGGTTGTGCAGTGATAGGCCGATTGTTTGCCGGGTCCGGTCCGGGTGGAGCAGGCGCGGTGACTATCCAGTCCAGCACCGTCACCGTGCCAGCCCCGTAAGGAGTCGGGCAACGAGCCAACGACCTGTGACTAACAAGAAAAACTGAATTGAAAGCAAATGATTCAATGACATCGATTACAAATGGAATGAAGCGGATCAGTCTCAGCATGGCGCTGGGAGTGGTCACGTTGTTCGCGCAGACCGATCTGCTCGCCAAGCCGGCAGAGCCGACCATTCTGCACTTCATATTCAGTTCGATGATGACCAATACCGGTGTCGTTCCCGGTGCCAAGGGGATCATCGCCGGTAATCTAACTCGTCAGGGGAATGCCAGCAGCCAATGCCTCACGTTGACGCTGACCAAACTCACGTCCAACACGACGTATCAGTTGGTTGCCTTTATCGATGATGACATTGCTGCGACGAATGTGGCGGGGTTCACTACGAGTGCGACTGGCACCAGCAAGATCGTGGATGTGAAAAAAGGCCAGGGCAACCCCAGCGCAGGTGGGCAACTGCTCCCCGATCTGCTGGATCCACTCATTCGACGCAAACACTGTGACCATTCCCGTTCCGTAGATGCATATGACAACTCATCAACTCAATCAACAATGGGGCCGGAGAATTATTATGAAAACATTTAAAACCGCGATCCTGACAGTCTGTCTGTTGGCGGTAGGCGTCGTCTCGCAGGGGTGTTTCCTGCTGCTCCTGGGTGGCGCGGGCGCGACTGTTGGCGCTGTCAAATACGCTGGCAACACACTCCAGGTAACTCACGAGGTGTCCTTGGA
>QVQF01000209.1 GCA_003584895.1 Methylococcales bacterium | reverse complement strand
CGTTTACGTCCTATTTTGATGACGTCATTCGCCTTCATTATGGGGGTATTCCCTTTGGTGATAGCAACTGGCGCAGGTGCTGAATCTCGGCAAATATTAGGTACAGCGGTGTTTAGTGGTATGTTGGGGGTGACTTTTTTTGGCTTATTGTTAACGCCGGTGTTTTATGTGGCCGTACAGACCTTATCGCAACGTCTGCGCCTAGCAAAGACTAAGACCGCTCTGCCATCAAAGGCAGAGTTATGAGTCAGTCTTTAAGATTATTTCTATTAAACATCATTGCGTTAGGCGCTGGGTTATTAAGTGCTTGCGCAGTAGGTCCAGACTATAAAGCACCCATTACCGATGTACCCAAAACCTTTGCACGAGCGGAAACCTCTGAATTTACAGGGCAAGGCCTGGAGCTAAGTTGGTGGAAGTTGTTTCAAGATAAGGAGCTGAATACTCTCATTGAACAGACCATCGCGCATAATTACGATTTACAGGCTGCTAACGCTAATATTCGTGAAGCGCGTGCTCTTTATTTACAATCGGCGTTAAATTTAGCGCCTATTGTTAGCTCACATGCAAATTACACCGATCAGAAACGAAGTTTTGGCGCTTTAAACAATTCGACTTATGCACCGCGTGGTTTAAAGCTTTACAACGTAGGTTTTGATGCGCTGTGGGAAGTCGATATCTTTGGCCGAGTAAGACGCAGTGTTGAAGCCAGCAATGATGAGGTTGATGCCCAAGTAGCGACCTTACGCGATCTGAGTGTTAGTTTGGTTGCTGAAGTGGCTAGAAATTATTTTGAGTTGCGTGGTTTGCAAAATCAATTGGCAGTCGCCAGAAAGAACACGGAAAACCAAATAAAAACTCAAGAGATAACTCGTATTAGGCTTGAAGGTGGGCGAGGTACTGAATTAGATACCTCTAGGGCGACTGCTCAGCTTGATACTACCAGAGCGATTATTCCGGTTTTAGAGTCTGGCATATATAGGGCCATGCATCGCTTGAGTGTATTAACAGGGCAGTTACCTAATGCCTTAACGGAGCAGTTAACGCCTGTTAAACCTATGCCTAAAATTCCAGAAATAATCAATATTGGAAATCCCGCTGAATTATTACGTCGCAGGCCAGATATAAAAATGGCTGAGCGGATGTTGGCGGCAGCTACCGCTAGTATAGGTATTGCTACGGCCGACCTTTTTCCACGCGTTACCATTGTGGGTACATTATCCTTAGAAGCCAGTATGTTATCAGCCGTAGGTGCTGGAGGCTCAGACGCTTATTCGATAGGGCCAAGAATTAGTTGGGCTTTCTTAGATATGGCTCACGTCTATGCGCGTATTAAAGCAGCTAATGCCAGCGCTGAAGCCAGCTTGGCGCAGTATGAGCAAACAGTACTCAACGCCTTAGAAGAAACTGAAAATGCGCTAGTCAATTACAATCGGGTAAGGGTACGTCAAGGCTTATTGCTGTCTGCTGCTAATGCTAGCGCGAGAGCAGAAGAATTAGCTCAATTACGCTTCAATGAAGGTGTTAGCGATTTTTTGACCGTACTAGATACTGAATTAAGATTATTAGAAGATCAAGATCGTTTAGCCCAAAGTGAAACAGCCACAGCAACGGCTTTGGCTGCCTTGTATAAAGCCTTAGGTGGCGGATGGCAAAGCGGTGTCTAGTTCTGGTATTGTTTTTAAAACCTGACATTATGATGGTGTTTTTTTAATTTCATCTCTGTACAAGTAGTCCACACAATTCAATAGGCAGCTCAAGCTTAAGTATGCCTATACACGATTGAATCAGCGGGTTCAACACTGCGTACATCTAGCACATGATTGAATAAGTGAGTTCAATATTGCGCACATCAAGTACACGATTGAATGAGCGGGTAGAGTATTGATGAGAGCTTTAATGGTGATGTGTGAACAAAGCGTATTATGCCACCTCCGACTGATGACGAAACCACACTGCGACTGTAAAATATCTTGATTTGATAGTATATCAATCGGACTATAATTCTAAGGTGGATTGTGTGAAAGAATTAAATAATGAATTTCATTTAATACCAATACATAACCTTAAGTCTGGTAATAAAGTAAAAACTAACAGATATTTATATGACTTTATTAAGCGATTAGAAGAATTGAGAGAGTTAGAGCTTAAAAAGATTAATGATTTTTTAAAATAATTCTATGCTATAGAATTTCTTCATCTTGAACATAGTAACGATCAGCAACGATGATCTCTGCAGGTATTTTTCGAGCTAATAAATCGTCAACATCAGAAGCGACTCGGTCGATAAGTTCTAAGGTTTCACTCTGCTCCAGTGACTTAAGTAGAGCATTACCCCATACTGAAACATGGTAAGAACTAATCATTCGGGTCTTATTATTTTTGGCCCATTCCTCGGAAATCAATAAACCAAGTAGATTCAATTTAACCTTGATATTATCTGCTGTTGGCGCGCTTTTTAGTTTTAGTACAATGTCTTGAGTTATATTATTCCAGCCATTCGGATACAAGTCTGAGCCTTTATAAAAACGAACTATCCAAGTTAAATATTCCTCCTGATTTTGAGTTTTTTGATTGGTTAAATCTTGCTGGTATTGATCCAGAAAATACGCTCTAGGGGGGAGTTCATTTGGCCAGTTTGGATCTTGGATTTTATTAGTCGCGCAGCCTGATATGACAGATATGAGTAGAATAAAAAGATAACATCTAGCGTGTTTGTAATGTTTAGATAACGTGTCATTTATCATAAAGGCTTTATTAAAAAAGTTGCATAATAAACGCATGTGGGCGATTTAATAGATTGAAAAGCATTGGACCAATTTGATAGCGTTGAAAATCAAATATTTAGGTAGTCATGCATCTCATTATAGATTGGTTCTATGACAAGAATTTTACAAGTATCAAATCTTG
>QVQF01000126.1 GCA_003584895.1 Methylococcales bacterium | reverse complement strand
GCTTCTTCCCATTGAATGTTTGCACCTGACGCATTAATAACTTTTACGGCTTCATCCATAATGGAAGGGCCAATACCATCCCCTTTTATCAATGTGACTTTGTGCATGACTATCTCCGATATTGTAATTAAAGAGTTCGCTAAACAGCGATGGTGAGCAGATTAGTTAAGGGCTGCTAATGTTGCCGTATTAAGCCTAATCTGTTCATAGTATAAGTAGGTTATTATATTGTGCGTTTCGCTGCAGCAATACGCATACGCAAAGCATTTAATTTAATGAAGCCTTCAGCATCTTTTTGATTATAAGCGCCGCCATCATCTTCAAAGGTCGCAATACTTTCATCAAATAAACTGTCGGTGGTTGATTCTCTACCGACAACAATGACGTTACCTTTATAAAGTTTGAGTCGAACTCTGCCATTAACATGAACCTGAGAAGCATCAATCATAGTTTGCAATAAAGTGCGTTCAGGGCTCCACCAATAACCGTTATAAATCAACGAGGCGTAACGTGGCATTAGCTCATCTTTTAAATGCGCAACTTCACGATCTAAGGTTAATGATTCAATAGCACGATGGGCCTTTAACATGACTGTACCAGCAGGGGTTTCATAACAGCCGCGAGATTTCATACCGACGTAACGGTTTTCAACTAGATCCAACCTACCGATACCATTAGCGCCAGCTATTTTATTCAATTGCTCTAACACAGTAGCCGGTGAACAAGGTACGTCATTAATAGCAACGATATCGCCTTGCTGGTAAGTTAGTTCTATATAAGTACCTACATCAGGTGCGGCTTCTGGGGAAACAGTCCAACGCCACATATCTTCTTCTGGCTCAGTCCAGGGATTTTCTA
Organism: Methylococcales bacterium; assembly: GCA_003584895.1. GTDB lineage: Bacteria > Pseudomonadota > Gammaproteobacteria > Methylococcales > Methylomonadaceae > Methylobacter_C. Next base: position 2,061 of record QVQF01000126.1, on the reverse strand, counting down.
AAATACGTCCTTCATAAGAAATATGCAGTAAATTGGCATCCATAGAATAGGGCGATGTTTTACCTTTTTTCATTTCTACAGGAATACCATGCTTTTCAGCATAGGCCAATAAAGATTGGCGTGAATTTAAATCCCATTCACGCCAAGGAGCAATCACTTGGATATCAGGACGTAAGGCGTAGGCGCCTAACTCAAAACGGACTTGATCGTTACCTTTACCGGTAGCGCCGTGAGAAATAGCTGTTGCATTAGTTTCATTGGCGATTTCAATCAAGCGTTTGGCAATTAAAGGGCGTGCAATAGAAGTGCCGAGTAAATATTCACCTTCATAAACGGTATTAGCGCGAAACATAGGGAAGACATAATCACGTGCAAATTCTTCACGGAGATCTTCAATATAAATATCTTTAATACCGGCTGCCTTGGCTTTGGCGCGGGCAGGTTCTACTTCTTCGCCTTGGCCTAAGTCTGCCGTAAAAGTGACAACTTCACAGTCATAAACATCTTGTAACCATTTAAGAATAACAGAAGTATCTAAACCTCCAGAATAAGCCAAAACTACTTTATTTATTTTCGACATAACGTCCATCTGCTCTGAGTTAAATTATAGAGGATTATAACCGAAAATAGCAGGCTGAGAGTAGAGATCTGTGATGTCAATAGTCTATCAAGTAAGCACATACTAAGTAGCTCTGATGACGGTATACGTTTGTAAAGTTATTGTAGTCAATAAAGGTTGAGGTCGAGGTTGCTGTCTCCGACAGGCATCGAAGATTAAAATAGAGACGCGGACGGATTTGTTTAGTGTCATCAGACCATTACAATATGGCGATGTGCATAACATGTGGGGTAATCAAGGATTTATAACACTCCGATTTTCTCGATTATACTGCGCCTCGTCGTTTAGTTTTTCTAGAGCTTGCCGTATTAGGGTTGCCATACAGAACTTAGGAACCAGGGCAACAACATTAATTTGCTTTAATTTTTAAATCGGATATATCTTTAATCGGAGCATAGCTTTACACGCAAGAAATTTGATCAGATTGGTCTATTCATTAAAGCCAATCTGATCAAACCTTAGCTTTACCTACAAATAATTTAAATGCGATTTCAAGAATCACTAAAATTGACGCTTATATTCGCTAATTTGTGGTGCTGAAATAGAAAGGTAAGAATTATGTTTAATAAAGAAGCCACAAAAACCATCCTAACTACATTATTGCTTCTTGCTTGTGTAGTTATATGGATAACAATTCAATTGTTTCCAGAATTCCCCATGTAAATGTAATTAATAGTCTCTGTAGTTATACTGATTCGATGTACTTCATACTCGTTTTATACAAGACCACAAAGCCTACGACTATTTCTTGCCTATAGTTATACCAAAGGCGTTACCCGTTAGTGCATTAGCTTCTGAAGATATAGCGCCCGCTGAGTTTACTGCTCTAAGCTAAGTTTTATCTAAAAATTTAACCCGATTGTATGCAAATCAGAACCGCTTGCGCGCTAATTATCACGCTAGATGGCGCACAAAAAAGGCTAGGCAGTTAATTAGCGCTATCACTAGGCGACAAAAATTCGAGCTTAACTAGCTAAACAGGATCTTAAGGCAACAAGAATGGCTGGTGTGGCATCTAGCGCCTGTGTAAAACAACAAAAATATCTTGTGGGGTATTTAGCGTGATTGTAAGGGCGCAATTTTTTTAATGTGCCCTTACAAAAAATATTGCTGAGCTAATCTGAGCCATAGTTAGGCGACATAACTTTTCGCTACCAATTCAAGTCGCCACTTACCCCCCTACTTTTGTCAAAAAAGCAGCTAAATAATGACGAACGCGTGGCTTCGATAGTAACGGCGGTGGAGTTTGGACTGATCCAATTAGTATTATGATTAAATCGTGGTATTGGGCAACGGCTTTATCGCGTTGTCCAATCGACATGACGGGCTTTAAAAATAAGCTAGCGGTAAGTCATTAAGAAACCAAATGTACTTCTAACCGCTTACCTAAAGCATGGGCATACTTTCGCAGAGTTTCAATGCTAGGTGAGTGTTTGCCAGAT
>QVQF01000047.1 GCA_003584895.1 Methylococcales bacterium | reverse complement strand
TGTGCGGCCGGTGATTGTATTACCGGGCGTGAGTGTGCGCCCGACCAACGGCGGGGCGTTGGTTTGATACCGGTAGGCGCGGAAGATGGAATTGTACATCGGCCAGTTGTCGCGCTTGAACTTGAGGATGCCGTCGGAGGTGACCGGGTTGATGTATTCCCACACCACCTCGCCCGACGGCGTGACCTCGATGATGTGACCCTCGGTGTCGGCGCAAACGAGCGTGTTGGTATTGGCGAGGCGCTGGACGCTGCTGCCGATGTGGCTGAACATGCCGTGGCTTGCCTTGGAATACCAGAACCAGACGATCTGGTTCGACAACAGCCGCGCCGCCTTGTCGCTGTTGTGGCCTGGATCCCAAGAATAGTAACCAGCCGCCGGTGGATTCACGTAGCCGCCGGTGTTGTTCGTGCTCGCGTCGAGGTCGGGGTTGATCTCGAGAGCGTACGACTGCTGGGTGTGCTCAAAGAGATTTTGCGCGTTGTTGAATATGAGCACGTGCCCGGCACCCGGCATCCCGGACGGAACCCAACTCACGTGGTGGGCCCCGCCGATTTGTTTATTGCCGGTAGTGGACTCGGTCCAGTTGGCCAGAATGGACGGCGGGTTGCCTTGGCTGTACCGGGCCGCGTCGCCAAACCGGTAAAGGAAATCCCCGGCGGAACCCGCCGCGAGCGAGGTGCTGCCGGTCGGATTGTTGGTGAGGAACGAGCCCCCGTGATCAATCACGTAGAACTCGCCGCCGACGGAGTTGATGACGATCTGGTCGAGGGTTTGATTGTAATCAATCGAGTTGCAGTGCAGCCAATCGCGCTGCACCGGCCGACCCGGCAGGTTGCAGTTGAGCCGGCCGGGATAATCCGCGATGGTTTTCGCCACGCCGACGTAGTTGGACTTGGTCGCGTCGAAGTCCTGGATCAAGTGATTGGCGAAGGCCCACTCCCAAACGATGTTACCGCCCATGTCCACCTCGATGATCGCGTCCATCTGGGCGTTCGTGTAGAAGCTCGCCGAAGCCGGGTTGCAGCCAACGGCAATACACTCGTTGGAGGTGATCGTTTTATTGGCGATGTAGAGCGTCGTGTTCGTGCCGAGCTTCGGGTTGTAGATGCGCACGAAATCGTGGTGCGGAACGTAATTCGAGCGCGACTCCGTGTAGGACCACACGTTGCTGCCGGCCCAACTGACTTGCTTGAAACCGCCGAAACCACTCGGGTCGTCTGTCGAGGCATCGAGCACGCTGCCGTCGTCGAGCAAGTGTGGATTCGTTCCGATGGGCCACGTGTGCACAACGCGCCCTTGCATGTCGATCAGGTACGTCGTGCCACGGACACCGAAAAACGTGTACCCATCTGCGGTCTTCGTTGAGTCCCAATACAGCAATTCCGTCGGACCTTGGAACGCCTCGTAAGCAAATGCCGAAGTCGCAAGCATCGCATAGAGGATCAACACGCGTTTCATAATTGGGTGCCGTCTTGTTGTTTTATCGGGTTGTTTATCCAATTAAGGTGAGGCACCCAATTGTGCCTGCTGGCGTTTTATTCGGGAGGCTGCGGCCGTTGGCGATCGGATGGACCGCCGGCACCGCCACTGACGGGACTGCGGTCGTGAGCGGCAGTTGCCGAGCGTGCTTGCTTCTTTAACTCTCGAAGTTGTGCCTGTTGTTCGGTCGTTAAGAGGTTCTTCACCCGGACCATGGTGCCGAAGTGCAGACGTTTCACATCACCTTCAATCGCCAGCAATTTGTCTAACTGCGCCAGCGCCGCCTTTTCGTCAACCCGCTCTTGTTTGAGCAGCGCCTGTAGCGCTTCCCCTTCAGCGCTCTCCTGCCATTGCAGATCCGTGAACTTGACCATGGTCTTTTGCATCTCCGCCCGAATCGCGGTTTGCTGGTCGGTCGTGAGGTTGAGCGCTTTCTGATTTTGCATGATCAACTCCGGCGGAAAGAAATTCTCTGCCATCAAGTCCGGTGCGCCCCGGTGCTGGGCCCCTGGACCGCTCGGTCCCCCGGATCCACCGGGCCCCGGTTGCTGCGCCCAACTTGCGAGGCTGGCGATCACCAGCCAGCCGGTCACTGCGTACGCTTTAACGTTCATAACGTCTCCTTTGGATTTGTTTGGGTTGAGTTTTCGATCCACGAATCGGTTGGCGTGCTGAGTGTGTTACCCCACGGCGTGTTTGCCACGGTCAATAATTCGTCCGTGGTCGCGCTCCAGTTGGATAAGGCGCTCCAGGGCTGGGAATCGACGGCCGGCTGCGGCTTGATCATTAGCAGCACGATCAGGCTGGCCAGAACTGTCGCCCCCATTGCCCAGCGCCACCACGGCAGCGTGTCGGCTGGCTCCGGTGGCTGGATTACACGGCGGAAAGCGGGCGCTTGCCGGGCATCGGCTTCCTGAAGTTCCTGAAAAGATTTTCGAAGTTTAGTGTCGGTATTCATCAAAATGCCCCGATTGTTGCAGCCAATCGCCCAGTCGCTGTTTGCCGCGCGCGTAATGCGTTCGCGCCGAGCCCCGTGACACACCCATAACCCCGGCCGCGTCTTCAATGGTCAGGTCCTGATAAAATACGAGGTGGAGAACTTCCTGCTGGCGCCGCGGCAGTTTTGCGAGTGTTTCCCGGAACAACTGCACGCGTTCGGTCTGCTCCAGCGCGTCGCCGCGGGCCGCTGGCTGGCCTTCGTCGTCCCGCTCCTGGCGGTACCCGTCCAGGCGCAACCAGTGCAACCACCGGCGGCGCCGCTCGTCGGCGGCAGTGTGGCGGATGACCGCGAACAACCAGGTCTTGAATGCCGCCCGCCCGTCGAACCGGGCCCGGCCGTCCAAGACTTTTAGATAGGCGGTCTGCAATATATCCTCAGCTTCCATTGGGTTGTGCGCACAACAACTCAGCGCCCAGCCATAGCTCACCGGGTGGAACTGTTCCAATTGC
>QVQF01000190.1 GCA_003584895.1 Methylococcales bacterium | reverse complement strand
GTAAACTGAATCAAAGTAAAATCCGTGCTGCTTTAGATGCGCGGTAACCTCAGCCATATGCTTACCGTCCCTGCATCTCGCGGTATAGATGACCACTTCCCCAATCAAGGCTAACTTCTTCGTGAACTCGACTGCACCTGGGATTGGGTCTCCAAAGTGATGCTCCCCCCGCCATCCATCATACTTAATCAGCGTCCCGTCAAGGTCAACGCATAGTCTATGTCTAAACGCCATTGGCTATCTCCTACTCATCATTTTTTGCTTTACCTGACAGTCCAAACAAATTTTCTGCACAAGCAGCCGAGGATCAAACCATCCCGAGGCTCTGCAGCTTGGACACGCCTTTAATACATAGGTGGTAGGATGAGTCGCCATTGAGCACTCATCGTACCCGAGGTAGCAGTCTGTGCACGAAAAGGTATGCTTTTGTGGGCATTCCCTATTTGTGGTCCTCGCCTTGTGAAACATACGGTTCAGACGATTCAGTACCGGAGTATCCTGGTACTGTTTAATCTTAGGGGGATCATCGGTTGTAAGCTGCACCATAAACTTCGAATGTACCAGGTGCCTATAGGTCAGCACAGATGCATCCGAGGTTTTCATCTTTAGGCGGCGCAGCATACTCCCAAACATTGAGGCCCAGAATATACCCGTAATCGTCTCACCTGCAGGCGAGCCCGTCAAAACCTGAAGCGTAAATGATCCGGCTGTCTTACCGGCCCTACCTAGTCTGACTAGTTCAATGTCCTTAACATTCACCGCAACCCACTCTTCTACAAGCAGTGGTCCGGCCCAGCGCTCCACAGGAATCCCTGCGGCAACCTTCTCAGTATTCCCCGCAAGTCGGCCGGCGGTGTACAGCGCGAGCTCTTTGGTAATAACCTGCCCTAGAAGAAGGGCTGCAACAGACTCCGCCAAGGCAGTATCTGTACTTGGGGTTAGCACCGCGAAGCCATCCTCTGCTTGCTTTACTTTACTTTTGAATAGCGGACGCAGCCTCTGTGCAATGTCAGCAACAATCACGATATCTGTGGTTTGACCAACGTGCTTAAATATTGCCTGAAAGATCTTTTGTTTTACCTTGTACAGTCTGGCGATTCGTACTTTAGGTAAATCTAATCTCTCGACTTGTTCTCCGGGGTACGCCATTCCACTACCTCAAATCCTTTAAGTGACTGCTCACCAATAACTATTGGTATAATCTTTTTACCTGAATTTTTAAACATAAGATTGAAGATTTCAATAATACCAAGGAGCTGCATTTCGGGATAATCCTTGTGGGAAGAGGTGCAGCCTTCAAATAGCTTGATCATGCGGTAGCTGGCCTGCATTCGAAGGTTGGCTAAATTCTGCGCGGTATAGGAATCAGCAGCTAGCATTGAGGACAGGAGATTAGCCGCATCCTCAATGCTTACTGTAGTCCCTTTAGATTTGGTCGTCGGTATTGGTGCCGCTCGTACTGACAGATGTTTCTTGTGTGACTTCTTGGGTTTGAGTCTCGTCATGTGGAGTTTGCGGGGTTACTGCCTCAGGGGTCGCGGGCGTGCTTACAGTCTCTGCGGGAGCTACCGGGGCAACGATCTTGGTCTTCTCCGTCTGTGACTTCACAGTCTTCTTCCTAGCCGCGGTGCGCTTGGCAGCCGTAGCTTTTGATCTAGCAGTGTAGCGAGTCTTATGATATTTCTGTCGTGATTTGGGTGTGGTCATGTTTTTTCTTTCCTATTTTAAAAGAGCGAGCCGCCTAAGATGGGGGGACCCTAGGCGGCTCTTGCCTTCTAGCTGGGGACAGCTGGCACAGAAGGCGAATCCGGCTCTTCAGTCTTTGCCTGTGGCTTCGCCGCAGGCGCTGACTTCACTGGTTTCTTTGAAACTTTTCGCGTCTTGGCTAGATTCCAAAACCAGATATACCTTCCTGTCTGTTGTCCCTCTTCTTTCGGGCCATATTCAAATAAAGCAGCCGGAATGTCAAGTGATGTACCTGCTGCTCTTGCTGACTTAGAAAATACTCTAACTGCTTGAAAATCACTGAGATAGATCACTCGGGATTCACCCCAGAGATGCTTACAGTTCTCATCCAGCCACTTACCATCTTCCTCAGTATACTCGAAAGTTACCCGGCGAAGAACCTTGTCTTCACCTGGAGGAATTAGTTGAAGTGGTTTCGTAAAGTCTAATTCTAGGATTCCTTGAATCCGCGAGAGCGCTGAACTAAGCGCTGCCTTACCGCGGTCATCCAGTAGATCCGCAGCGCGGGCGGCCTCGATCTCAAACTTGAGTTTATCCTTAACCCCTGCTGTAATTGTGGCGTAGAGGTCGAGCCATGACACCTGTGGCTGTGCGGCTTCGGGTGTCACGGTGGTATCTGCCTTCAGATCCTCCTCAAGGCCATCGAAAAACTGATTTGTCGCAAAATCACTATCATGCTTATTCTTTCCCATTGGCGTACTTTCTCGCTTCCTTTAATTGTTGGTGGGCTTCAGATACCCCGCGCATTATTTCAACTAATTCTGCTCCGGCAGGAATATGGCCTGTTTGTTGGCCAATTTCTAGCACATGCTCTGGAATAGCTTCAAGCGCTTTATTGTAGTTGTCACAACCTTGCGCCGCCATTTGGCGGGCAATACGGCAAATACGATCAAAGTCATCTTCAGGTAGTCTAACCATGTTGTGCATGAAATAGGCCATTTGAAAGTAGTGCAGCCCCTGCGACGCTGCTTGATTCGCAAGTATTGTATTCTTAAAGTAGGATAGCTTATCCAGGTCACTCTGGGTTACTGTAACCGGTGACATCTGGACTATCTTTGATAGGTTGGTATCGCTTGAATCCATGATAGCTCAACTATACCCTATCTTTCTAGCAAGGCAACTAATTTCTAATCCTTATCAGAAATTAGTACAGCTGTTCCTAGCCATGCCCCGGGTATCCATGGAACCCCAGGTAGG
>QVQF01000121.1 GCA_003584895.1 Methylococcales bacterium | reverse complement strand
ACAACAAAACAACATTGCTTTGCAAATTACCAACAAACAAGCTATTATTGCCATTAATTAACCTACCAATCTAACCTGATAGACATCAATTGTATAATGAGCGAAACGCAAATATCCTTGGACAATCCAAAATCATTGAGCCAATTATCGGATAATGACTTTCAGGCACTTCTACTTGAAGGTGTATCCAGAACATTTGCTCTAACTATTCCCCAACTACCAGCTCAACTATACAGCGTAGTCGCCAACGCTTATCTGTTATGTCGTATAGTTGATACTATTGAAGACGAAGTTTCATTATCAGCATTGCAAAAAAAGCATTTTTGCTCCGAGTTTATTGATGTAGTAAAAACAGGCGTCAATGCAGAGCCGTTTGCAATCGATCTTGCCCCGCTACTCTCTGAACAAACTATACCTGCAGAACACACGCTCATTCATGTATTACCCAGAGTGATACAAATTACGCATAGCTTTGACCCTAATCAAATTGAAGCATTAGCTCAATGTGTTGAAACTATGGCAGAAGGCATGCCTATATTTCAGGCTAAAGATTTACATGGTGGCCTAGAAACTCTTGCCGATTTAGATAAATATTGTTACTACGTCGCAGGGTGTGTAGGCGAAATGCTAGCGAAATTATTTTGCCATTATTCCCCCGAAATTGCTGTACATAAAGATGAGTTATTAACACTATCGGTTTCATTTGGACAAGGCTTGCAAATGACCAATATCTTAAAAGATATTTGGGATGATGCTCAACGCGGTGTTTGTTGGTTACCACAAGATATTTTTAATGAAACGGGCTTTGACCTTAATAAGTTAAGTATAGAAACCAACAACGAACAATTTAGAGTTGGTTTATCTCACCTTATCAGTATTGCGCACGAACATCTGCACAATGCCTTGCTCTACACGCAAAAAATACCCGCTCATGAAACAGGCATCCGTAACTTTTGCTTATGGGCTCTTGGCATGGCAGTATTAACATTAAGAAAAATCAAGCAAAACCTAGATTTTACACATGCCAATCAAGTCAAAATTACTCGCAACAGCGTTAAAGCCACAATACTGTCTACACGACTAATAGGCCGTAACAATACATTATTATCTCTACTATTTAACTTAAGTAGTAGAGATTTAAAAGCTCCAAACTGGAGCTATTCAGTTAATTCCTCAAAAGCTAACCTTGACCTTTAAGGACGCCGCTATGTTTACTGATGCAAATACAAGAACGTCAACTGACAATACAAGCAGTTCTTCTACAGCTATTTATTCAAAATCCTATGACATCAATAAAGCGATCAGCCGAGCTCAAGAGAGCTTATTAAGCAAACAAGACAAAGACGGCTACTGGGTATTCGAACTCGAAGCAGATTGCACTATACCCTCTGAATACATCTTAATGATGCATTATTTGGGTGAAATTGATGAACAGCTACAGGCAAAAATAGCCAACTACTTAAGACCCAGACAATCTGAAGATGGTAGCTACCCCCTCTTTACAGGTGGGCCAGGTGATATTAGCTGCTGCGTTAAAGTTTATTACGCTTTAAAATTAGCTGGTGATTTGCCTGAAGCTAAGCATATGACTTTGCTTAGAAACTACATTCTCAGCCGAGGCGGAGCAGCAAAAGCAAATGTATTTACACGTATAGAACTCGCTAAATTCAAACAATTACCTTGGCGTGGAGTTCCTTACATTCCTGTGGAAATCATGTTATTTCCCAGTTGGTTCCCCTTTCATTTAGACAAAGTCGCCTATTGGTCAAGAACCGTTATGGTGCCCTTGTTTATACTATGCACTCTAAAAGCGACGGCTAAAAACCCAACCAACATTAGCATACTGGAACTTTTTGTTTCCCATCCAGATGAAGAGCAGCATTATTTTCCAGAACGCACCTTACTGAATAAAATCTTTTTAGGCTTGGATTATTTAGGCCGTACTACTCGCCCACTCATTCCCAAAAAAGCACACGATTTAGCCATTACAAAAGCAAAAGAATGGATTATAGAGCGCTTAAATGGTGAAGACGGCTTAGGTGGAATCTGCCCTGCGATGATGGGGGCTTATGAGGCACTATTATTATTAGAAACACCTGAAGATAAAGACCATATTGCAACGGCCCGCAAAGCGCTCGAAAAATTATTAGTTATCAACGAACATGATGCTTACTGCCAACCTTGCTTATCTCCCGTTTGGGACACTGCACTTGCAGTACTAGCTTTACAAGAAGCAGATAAAAATCAATCGCCGATTACCCAATCAGCGCTAACCAGAGCTTATGACTGGCTTAAAAGCAAACAATTATCCGATGAACCTGGTGACTGGCGTATTTCTAAACCTAATTTAGAAGGCGGCGGTTGGGCTTTTCAATTTGAAAACCCTCATTATCCCGATGTGGATGATACAGCGGTCGTTGCTTTTGCCATGGCTGATTCAAATTTACCTAATTTAGATGAATCAATACATCGTGCTTCGCGCTGGATAGTGGGCATGCAATCTAAAAATGGTGGCTATGGAGCCTTCGACGTTGATAATACACATTATTATTTAGACGAAATCCCTTTTGCTGATCACGGTGCACTGCTAGACCCTCCTACATCAGATGTAAGTGCTCGCTGCGCCATGTTAATGGCTAAAGTTGCTCAAAATCACGATGAATATAGACCTGCGTTAGAACGCACCATTCAATATCTACGCGATGAACAAGAAGTCAATGGCTCTTGGTTTGGTCGCTGGGGCACTAACTACATTTATGGTACTTGGTCGACACTATTAGGCTTAGAACAAACAGATCTTCCTAAAAATGACCCTATGTATATAAAAGCTGTTAACTGGCTAAAAAGTATGCAACGTGAAGATGGTGGCTGGGGAGAAGATAACTATAGTTATCACGACAAAAAGTTAAGTGGCAGTTACCACTTTAGTACCGCATTTCAGACTTCATGGGCACT
>QVQF01000222.1 GCA_003584895.1 Methylococcales bacterium | reverse complement strand
TAAGGTATTAACGGCGACTTTGAAAACTTCATTGCCGCGCATGTTAATAACGCCAGCTTCATGCTTATTAAGTTCGGTGGCAACTTGCGGATTTGGACAGTAGAGTAAATCTTCATATTCACCATCAGAATGAATATGGGTAGATAGGATGCCAGCTTCATTTGACGCGCTTAGTAATACTGCGCCGGCACCATCACCAAATAAAATACAAGTGCCTCTGTCATTCCAGTCCACTATGCGTGAACAGATCTCAGTACCGACAACTAATACAGTTTTAGCGGCCCCTGATTTAATATATTGATCCGCAATGCTCATGGCGAAAATAGAGCCAGAGCAAGCCGCTTGAATATCAAAAGCGACGCAGTTCTTAATGTTTAAGCGTTGTTGTAATAAGCAGCCGGTGCTTGGGTAAACTCGGTCAGGCGTGCCGGTGGCAACGATGATTAAATCAATGCTATTGGCGTCGCAATTTGCTGCTTCAAGTGCTAGTCTAGCTGCGATTTCAGCCATGCTGGCCGCTGATTCATGGGGTCCTGCAATTCGACGGCTTTTAATGCCAGTGCGTTCGTAAATCCAGCTATCCGAGGTGTCAACAGTTTCAGATATTTCTGCGTTGGTGCGAATGTTTGGGGGTAAGTAGGCACCAGTGCCAATTACTTTTGAATAACGGGTCATGCAGTCTCTCTTAATGCTAGGATTTTTTCTACTTGTTCGCTAATCTTTCTAATAACATCTTTTTTAACCTCAACTTCAGCGAGTTGAATGGCTGTTTTAAAGGAAAGTCTATCTGCGCCACCATGACTTTTAATAACGAGTCCTTTAAGGCCTAAAAAACTAGCGCCATTGTAAAGACGTGGATCTATGCGGTTCTTAAAAGATTTAAGGACAGGGTAGGCGATTAAGGCGATCAGTTTAGTTAATAGGTTTTTACTGAAAGCTTCCTTTAGGGTGATGGCTATCATTTTTGCAGCACCTTCAATAGACTTAAGCGCGACATTGCCAACAAAGCCATCGGTCACAATGAGATCTACTTTGATAGTGCCTGCATTTAAGGAGTTGCCTTCTACATAGCCTATGTAGTTTAGTCCTGAATTTTCTAGTAATTTAGCAGCCGATTTCACTTGCTCATTACCTTTCATGTCTTCTTCGCCTATATTTAACAGGCCTACTTTTGGACTTTCTAAACCCTCAACGGCTTTGACTAATTCATTGCCCATGATAGCAAATTGAAATAAGTGTTCTGCTGTGCAATCTACATTAGCACCTAAATCTAGCACATGAGTGTGCCCATGAATTGAGGGTAATGTGGAAATAATAGCCGGTCTATCAATACCCGGTATCATTTTTAAAACAAACCTAGCTGTTGCCATTAAAGCCCCGGTATTGCCAGCGCTCACGCAAGCATCTGCAAGGCCATCATGAACAAGATTGATAGCAACTCGCATTGAAGAGTCTTTTTTGTTTCTTAAGGCTTTAGAGGGAGATTCATCCATGGTGACGCACTGAGAGGCGTGATGAATGGTCAGTCTATCTTGATGGTGTAGTGGTTGTTGAAGCAATAGTTGTTTAATAATTGCTTCATCACCTACTAAGATGAGCTTTAAGTCTGGATTGCTTTTTAAACAATCCAATGATGCAGGAATAGTGACTTGAGGGCCATAATCACCGCCCATTGCATCTATTGAAATTGTTAAACTCACGCTGACGACTAACTCCGTACATATTGAGGTAAGCCGAGCCAGAAGTGGTTCGGCACAGCATCATTCCAGAGGGGAAGGATTATTAATCTTCGTCGTTTGATGCTTTAGCGACGATTAAACGACCTTTGAAATAACCTTCTGGTGTTACGTGGTGACGTAAGTGCATTTCACCAGTAATAGGATCTTGTGATAATGCTTTGCTTGTTAATGCGTCATGTGAGCGACGTTGACCGCGTCTTGAACGCGATACTTTACTTTTCTGTACGGCCATTATTGTTCTCCAGTTTTTTTAAGTGCAGCTAAAATTGCAAAAGGGTTTTTTTTAGGGGATGACTGTTCATCAGTCAAAAATAGTTCAGTGCCATTATGGCTAGTCTGAGGGATAAGGCAGTTATTCTCATGCTTTGGAAAAGAAGGTAGCAAAAGTAAAAGCTCATCTTCAATGATATTCTTAAGAAGAACTTTATCTTCAAGAACCATTAAAGGCTCATACTCTTCCGGCAATCTATTCGCTTGCTCTATCGTCTTAACCATACCCAGTTTTATATGGGAATTTATAGGCCAAGTAACAGCTGCTAGGCAGTTTTGACAAACAAGTTCCAAATTAGCCGTTATATCTCCTTCGGCTATAGGTATGTGACCTTCTCTACTAAAAAAAAGATCAATAGATACCGCTCCTTTGTCGTCAGCTAAAAAATCAGCTAAGCGATCCAGACTTAATATGGGTATTTGACCTTTTAACTCACCACGCTTATCAGCTAAGTGAACAGGGTCTATATATTCAGGTAATCTATCTAACATAACTTTGCAATAATATAGATAAACACTGAAATCGTCAAACCCTAAATAAATTTCTTAGCCTAACTTGAACGTTTTAGAGATGATTAAAAACAGTGGAAATCATGACTTTTATCACTGTAGAACTTGGGTATTAGCTATTAAACATTTGAACAAGCTGATAGTTCTTTGTTTATAATTAATCGTTTTGTATTGATAAGCAGCTTAAATCGTAAACAGCAATACATAACCTTGAATCAACTAATTTAAGCTCTACAATGCTTTTACTTTCCCCAACCTTCACGCATCAAAGTACCAAAATCACGTTGTGATAAGACATTAGAGCAATCTCGCCAATCCTTATCAGAGGCTGATAGATGGGTGTTGTAGCGCAAATCAAAACCAGTGGCACGTTTTTGCGCATCAATGTATTGATCCATTTTTTCATCCAGCGTTTCAATATCATCAATCCATTCGTCTTTTATGGTGTCGGGTAACGAGCCA
>QVQF01000137.1 GCA_003584895.1 Methylococcales bacterium | reverse complement strand
TCGAAGGTGCCGCTCAAGGTACGACTTATCATATTAGTTATTGGTCCAAAGCATCAATAGATAACGCAGTGGTTGCTAATGCTGTTAAAACCGAATTGGATGCTATTGATAAAACCCTCTCCAATTATCGTCCTGATTCCGTTATCGAAGTCTTTAATAGCACCGAAAATACAGACAGTCAGGAAGTGGGGGCTGAAATTGTAAAGTTAGTGCGTATCGCGCAAATCGTATCTGTCGCCACTCAGGGTTGTTATGATTTAACCATGAAGCCACTGTTTGATTTATGGGGCTTTCGAGGTGAAGCACCTGCCATGCCCGATGCTACGGTAATTCATAAATTACAGTCACGCATAGGTATGGCAAAGCTTGAAGTGATTGACGATAGTCATTTACGTAAAAAACTAGCAGATTTAAAAGTCGATTTATCATCTATTGCACAAGGTTATAGTGTTGGTGAAATTAGCCACGTTTTAGAGCAACAAGGTATTACTGATTATTTAGTAGAGATCGGTGGTGAACTGCAAACTCGTGGTTATAAGCCCGATCAACAGCCTTGGCGCATCGCCTTAGAAAGGCCCTTGCCGGGTGATATGCACATGCAGAAAAGAATCACCATGCCTAAGGATACGCAGATGGCCGTGATGACGTCTGGTACTTATAATCATTATTTTGATTTTCAAGGACAGCGCTATAGTCATATATTAGATGCTCGCAATGGACGACCCATTACTCATGATTTGGTGTCAGTCACCGTTATTCATGAAGACCCAACTATTGCCGATGCTTGGGATACCGCGTTGTTGTGTTTGGGGCAAAAAGACGGATTACTAGCCGCTAATCTTGCCCATATTCCTGCTTTATTTATTCAGCAGCAGGGCACTGAACTTATCGAATCTAAAAGTGATGCACTGAACACTTTAGATAAAATTACTATTGAATAATGGAATCAAAATAATGATGTTAAAGAACAAAAGCAATAAGCTGCTCTCTGTTTGGGGCGGTTGGGTGTTAAACCATCCTTTCTCTGTATTAATTATCGTCGCACTATTAACGGTATTAGCTGGGCAATATGCAGGTAGTCATTTGAGTATTGATACCGATACTCAAGATATGGTCGCACCTAATGCACCTTTTCAACAAAATAGACGTCACTTTGAAAAAGCCTTTGCTCAGGACTTACATACCTTATTATTGGTTGTTGAATCTGACACGCCTGAATTAACCAAGGCAGCCACTAAGCGCTTGGGACGATTGTTAAATGCCGATAAGACTAATTTTGATTCGGTTTATATTCCTAGTGAAAATGAATTCTTTCATCAGAATGGTTTGCTGTATTTAGCACCTACCGAATTACAAGCGGTTTCCACTAATCTTTCTCAAGCTCAACCTTTTATAGGGCGTATCTCTCAAGAACCGAATCTAACCGGTTTTTTCTCTATCTTTGAAGATGCCTTGAGCGCTAAAGCCGATAAGCAAGATTTACCTATCGATTTAGCGACCTTGATTGATAAAGTTTCCTTGGCTTTGCATAAAAGCATCAATGGTGAAAATAATTTACTGTCTTGGGAAGGCTTGATCGCTGACAACAAGCTCAGTGGTAAAGATGGTGGCAAAGGCTTTATTACGGTATCGCCTAAATTTGATTACACACAAATTCGTCCTGCTGAACACGCTATTGATTCGGTACGTAAAGCCATTGCTGAAATTCAGCAGCCAGATTTACCTGAGGTTAAAGTTTGGATTACTGGCGAAGTGGGCTTAGAAGATGATGAGCTCGTGGGTATGAGTAATGGCACTTTTAACGCTTGTATCTTTTCAGTGGTATTAGTTTTAGTGATATTGCTGGTTGCCTATCGTTCTATTTTGTTTACCTTGGCTACGTTATTTACCTTGGCCTTAGGCATGGTCTTTTGCGGAGCTTTTGCGGCTGTTGCCGTTAAAGAACTCAATTTAATTTCAGTCGCTTTTGCCGTATCCAATATAGGTTTGGGGGTAGAGTACGCCATTCATTTTTGTTTGCGTTATAAAGATAATTTACAGCATCATGTTAATCGTGAAAGAGCCATACGTAGTACGCTGATATCGACAGGGCCTTCTTTGTTGCTCTGTGCAGGCACGACTTCTATTGGGCTTTATGCTTTTGTACCGACGGATTATAAAGGTGTATCTGAGCTGGGTTTATTGGCAGGGACTAGTTTATTTATTTGTTTAGTCGTCACTTTAACGGTATTGCCAGCCTTATTGCGCTTTATCCCTGTTAAAGTTAAATCTGAACCCTTAGCTACGCATCCGTTCTTAGCCACCTTAGCCGAAAAGATGGCGAACTACACCCTGCATTATGCCAAGCCTATTGCTATAGGCACTTTATTGATTTCTATTCTATCCATAGGTTTAGTATTTAAGGTTAAAACGGATTTTAATCCGATTAATTTACGCGACCCTAATACAGAATCAGTCATTGCCTTTAAAAATTTGAATAAAAATCCTGATACCACACCGATGACCTTGACGGTATTGGCAGAAGATGCAGCTAAAGCCAAAGCCATGGAGCAAAAGTTATTGTCTTTGGCAACGGTCGATAAAACCATCAGTGTGTTTGATTTTGTACCGGAACAACAACAAGACAAGTTAGCGACTATAGAAGACATGGCGCTGATCTTGGGGGCGCAAGCCCAAGAGTTTCCTGCTTTGAAAGTGGATAACGATCCGATTCCTGGTATTAATCGTTTGATCAAGGCTATAGATCAACGTTTGCTTGAAAAAAAGGATGCGCATGAGTTGGCGGCCTTAGCTTCATTCAAGAAAGAATTGCAGGATATGTTACTTGAGCTGGATACACGGCAGCAGCCCAGTAGACGTTTGTTTGTAGAGAAAATTCAAACCACGTTGCTAGGCACATTACCTGATGCCATGAATCAATTGTTAGTCGGTATGGGCGCAAAGGAAATTGCTTTGTCAGATTTACCGTCGGATATTAAAGATCGCTGGTTAAGTAAGGAAGGTTGGTATCGTATTCAAATTTTTCCTAAGAAAGATCTGAATGATCTGACTAAT
>QVQF01000085.1 GCA_003584895.1 Methylococcales bacterium | reverse complement strand
TACAAAAAGAAACATCAAAAAGCCCAGGTAGCTCAGTCGGTAGAGCAGAGGACTGAAAATCCTCGTGTCGACGGTTCGATTCCGCCCCTGGGCACCATACAAAAAGAAACATCAAAAAGCCCAGGTAGCTCAGTCGGTAGAGCAGAGGACTGAAAATCCTCGTGTCGACGGTTCGATTCCGCCCCTGGGCACCATGAATTCTAAAGGCTCCTATTTATAGGGGCCTTTTTTATGCCTGACGGTTTTGTGTTACGGTGTTATTCTTGCCCCGAGCTTCCAGCAATACCCACTTTAGTAATCAAGTTTTAAGACGCTCCACCACACAAAGCACTTTACAGTACTATAAATCACATGATTAAATGCACTATCTATCGTATTCAATCAGGCGTTAAACATGGCCCACATCAGTGCTAATGACTTAAAAACCAAAGGGGTAACGGCCATCGAAGCCATACTCGCAGATCATTCCGAGGCCATCGTGTCAGTGCGTGGCAAGGACAAGTTCGTGGTCATGGAGATCGCACAATACAACTATTTACGAGAGTGTGAACTGGAAGCGGCCTTAGCAGAAACTCGTGCTGATTTGGCGGCAGGGCGATTGGTACAGGAGTCGGCGGAAGCCCATGTATCTAGGCTATCAAAACAAGCATGAATTATGTGCTGGTTTTCACTGATGCTTATAACCGCCGTGCTCTACGCTGGTTAAAGAAGCATCCTCATCTGAAATCCCAATATCTTAAAACCTTGCAACTGCTGGAAGCCAATCCGTTTCATCCTTCTCTACGCCTGCATACGTTGAGTGGAAAACTACAAGGCATCCATTCAGTTTCGATCAATTTATCATATCGCATTACACTGGAATTGCTGATTCAAGACAGGCAAATTATTCCAATCAATGTGGGCGACCACGATACCGTTTACTAATCTGAGATATTAACCCTCTTTTTACCTAAGCGCTCGCGTCCTCAACACAAACTTTACAATCCCACCTGACATGCAATCAGAGCACTGAAAATCCTCGTGTCGACGGTTCGATTCCGCCCCTGGCATCATGAATTCTGAAGACTCCTATTTTATAGGGACCTTTTTTATGCCTGACGGTTTTGTTTTTCGGTGTTATTCCTGTCTTTACTCTTTAATCTTGTTCTCAGTTATTTTTAACACTTCACTGCTTTAGTTACCCCATTAATTTTAATGGTGTTAATATCAAAAGTACCTCAGTATCAATTTACTTGCAGACAGCATGTCCGGTGTGGTCGAAAGCTGACTTTGTGGCAACAAATTTAAGTTATGTGTCAAACAGCGTGAAAAAATGACAAGAGCCTCTTTTAGCTGATGTATCTGTTGTGGCTGTATAAAGAAAATACAATTTGCAATGATCTGATTAGTAGCTATATTATAACAATTGTTAAAACATGAATCTTGGGCGCTTATATGCATACTCTTAAACTGACTCAAATTGGCAATTCAGTCGGATTGATCTTACCCAAGGAAGTCTTGGTAAGACTAAAGCTTGTCAAAGGTGATACCGTATTTCTAACCGATGCACCTGGAGCGGTCACAATTACACCACACGACCCCAGTTTTGAAGAACAACTGGAAATCGGGCGTGAATTTATGCGTGAGTATCGTGATACCTTTAACGCACTAGCAAAATAGTTATGCAGCAATGGCGTTGGATTGATAAACAACTATTACTCATGTTACACGATGAAAGCCTGACATTACACGGCGGAGCATCGGGTATTCGTGATGAAGGCTTGTTAGATTCGGCCTTAAGTCGAGCAGTCAACTTGGCCCACTATGAGGAGCCGGATTATGCAGATTTAGCTGCGGCCTACGCGGTTGGATTAGCTAAAAACCATCCTTTTATTGATGGCAATAAACGTGTTGCATTTTTGGCGGTGGGTTTGTTTTTGGGATTGAATGGATACAAGCTTCTAGCGACTCAAGTAGATGCAACACTTACCATTCAAGCAATTGCTGGCAGTCAACTATTAGAGTCTGACTTTGCTGTATGGGTACGTTCAAATTCATCCAAAAAAGATCGCTGATTGATGAAGCAGAAATTCACTGGTATGAAGCTAATGGTATTGGCAAATCCACTCCGGTCAATGTCTTGTCCATTGAAACACCGATGAAGCCTTTTTGGTGACACCTCGATAAAGCCACCTCGGAAATTGTACCGGAGCTGTTTAGTGCATTAAACTACAAATCAGATAGCTTAATCGAGTCTAATAGCCGTCTTTGTGTAGTGCGGCCCAGGTAGCTCAGTCGGTAGAGCAGAGGACTGAAAATCCTCGTGTCGACGGTTCGATTCCGCCCCTGGGCACCATGAATTCTAAAGGCTCCGATATGATCGGGGCCTTTTTTATGCCTGACGGTTTTGTTTTAGGGTGTTATTCCTGTCTTTCTTTTCACTGTGGTGTTTTTTTAGATATATCCATCTACCCAAACGACCTATTAAACCTATCATTCATAGATTATCAAGCTTGATCGACATTCTTTGCCGTTGACGCTGAAGTCGTCATAACCTTCAGGATGAATTCAGATTAAGAAACCAGTAAATATCAAAAGTCAGCTATCAGCTTTGTCTTACAAATGAGCAAAGTATTTCATTAAACTGTAACCAGAGGCGAAATAAATAGTGCTACAATTAACTTAGAGTTTGTATTGAATATAAGCTCAGCAATAAACGTTAATTTCTAGGATTACAACTTATGATGTGCATTATAAAACTTCTACAAGCAACTGCTTTAATGGCTATTTCATTGTCGGCCTTTGCTACTACCTTCGGCCCAGTCGAAAACTTTGATGTTGTAAATGATACGGGGACTCCCGCTCACGGATTTCATATTCGTTTACATGGTATTCAAGATACTGACATTTCATCTTTGTTTGGAGCGGCCAACCGTTGGCCTGGAATGGTTCGTTATAATCCACCAACTGCCGTGAATGGCTCAGATGCAAACGGCGTTTATGTCGATGTAATTTATCAGGCGGCTTACGACAGCGTAAATAAAACATGGTCAGCAGGTACTCCGTCAGGAACTTTACCTGTTGCTCCTACTGACTCATGCTGGCCAGG
>QVQF01000181.1 GCA_003584895.1 Methylococcales bacterium | reverse complement strand
TTTCGAACTTAACACCGTTAGTTAAAGACACTTTTACAGCATCAGGCTTAGCAGATTCATCAGCTTTTTCTGTTAAGGCTTTTATTTCGTTAGTTTTTAATTCTAAATCTTTTTTGATCGCTTCGATATCCGCTGCAGGTGCTGCAACTGGAGTCGGTACGAAAGGCGTATGACCTGATTTTGAATTACCAGAATCATTTAATAACACGCGGCCTTTACCTGGCTCTGTGAATACTTGCTTAGTTTTGCTATCAACATATAAGTCCATAGCTAAAGCACTGAAAGAAGCCGTGGCTGTTAACGTAGCAGCTATTGCCAATACTAGTTTGGTATGTTTCATCTATTACTCTCTGTAGTTATCAAAAATACTGAGGCAAGGATATAAGACAAAGATGACAAAACGATGACAACCGGATTACATTTTAGTTAAACAACAACAAAGTTCGGCTTTTTGTTGCTGTTTTACCAATAAGGCTAATACAACACGACTGGAGTGCAACTGCTTTAGCTGTTGCACAGCTTTAAAACAGCTAAAGCTGTTTTACTCCAGCCATAGTCCCGTTAGTGCTAGCTACGCAACTTCTGTGGCGTGACGGGATTTGCAACCTGATCACTCATGTTTCGAATGCTAATAAAGCAGCCAAACGTTTCGGTCGGGGTTAGGGTCGGGCAACACGTCTGGAGTGCAACTGCTTCAGCTGTTGCATTTAAAATAGCTGTAGCAGTTTTACTCCAGTGGAAGAGCCGTTAACCCAGCGACACTAATTAAGTTTCGATTAAGCTAGTTCTAGCAACCTCTCACCTACTATTAATTTTTCTTCAATAAGAGGTAGCAAGCGTTCAAACCATGCTAATAAATCTTTACGGCGCGTATTACCGACTCTTATCCAACAAAGTGAGCAAGGATCGTTGTCAGCATTATGTAAAATGACAAAATCTTCGTCTTTAGTGATAATGACACTCTGATTTTGTTTGGCCCACGCGTAAATGTCCCTATCTGACGTCTGCATCATGTTTAAATCATCAACATGAAAAGATTCATGGCCGTGTTGTTGCAACATACGAGCTAAAGCTATTGGTAATTGTGCATCGACTAAAAAGCGCATGCTAGGCAACGCTTAATACAGGATGATCAATTGAATGTGCGGCGTAGGCCAGAGAGGCGGTAATATCTTCGGGTTCAAGATAAGGATAATCTTCAAGTATTTCTGCCGTACTGGCCCCCGATGCCAATAAATCAAGAATATCTTTCACTCTAATACGCATATTACGAATACAGGGTCGTCCACCGCACATTTGTGGGTCAAAGGTAATTCTGCTTGATGTAGTCATTAGTAATGATGGCCTTTACAAAGTAAGATTTAGACAGGTAGGTTAATGAAGCTATGCGATCAAGAGGCCGCTACAGCGATTTTTAAACCAGTTGCTTTTAATATAGTCGAGAGCGTCTTGATCGTAGGATTGCCACGTTTAGAAAGCGTTCTATAAAGTGTTTCTCTTGAGAGCGCCGTTTTCTCCGAAACAATCGCTATTCCACCACGAGCGTCCACTATTTTCCTTAAGGCTAATAAATAAGTGGCAGGATCTTCATCTTCACTGGCTGCATTTAAAAAATTAGCAGCAAAGTCGGTGTCCTTTAGTTGCTCTAGCAACCAGGTATTGTGAGAATTGTCTGTTTTCATTTCTTACCTCTATTGTTCCAATCGTTCCAACGTTCGATTGCTTTTTTAATATCAGACGATTGCGTGCTTTTATCTCCACCATTGCAGAGCAATATAACTTTTTTATTTTGAATAGCGTAATAAACACAATAACCCGGACCGGCATCTATACGCAATTCCCAAACACTTTCACCCACTGGTTTACAATCACCAAAATTCCCGTTCTCTAATCGCAATAATCGAGCAGCTATTCTCGCTAGACCTTGCTTATCTTTGAGTGAATTCAGCCACTCTTTGAATAAGTCCTTGTCGTTATTATCTGTGTAGTGTTTAAGTGTGTACATCGGCATAAAGTAGCTTAAAGGCTACATAAAAACAAGAGCAAATCTATGCGACAACAACAAAGTGCGATGGTTAGG
Organism: Methylococcales bacterium; assembly: GCA_003584895.1. GTDB lineage: Bacteria > Pseudomonadota > Gammaproteobacteria > Methylococcales > Methylomonadaceae > Methylobacter_C. The sequence goes on along the minus strand of QVQF01000181.1, from coordinate 1,008 downwards.
TGTTGTTTAACCAATAAGGGTCGGGTAACGCGACTGGAGTGCAACTGCTTTAGCTGTTGCACAGCTTTAAAACAGCTGAAGCTGTTTTACTCCAGCCGGAGTGCCGTTAGTGCAAGCTATGCAACTTCTATAACGCTGATATTACCCATATAAGGCAACAAAGCCTCGGGGATATGAATATGGCCTTGCGCATCTTGATAATTTTCCATGATGGCGATTAAGGTTCTGCCTGCTGCTAAGCCTGAACCATTAATAGTGTGCACTAACTCAGGCTTACCGGTTTCGGGGTTACGCCAGCGAGCTTGTAAGCGACGCGCTTGGAAGTCTTTAAAATGACTGCATGAGGAGATTTCTCTATATGCGCCCTGCCCTGGTAGCCAGACCTCAAGATCATAGGTCTTGGCGGCTGAAAAACCGGTGTCGCCAGCGCACAACAACATTTTGCGATAAGGTAGTTTTAACAGCTTTAAGATGTTTTCGGCATGTGCGGTTAATTGTTCATGAGCAAGTTCTGCGTGTTCTGGTTGTACGATTTGCACTAGCTCGACTTTTTCAAACTGATGCTGGCGTATCATGCCACGCACATCACGACCATAAGCACCGGCTTCACTACGAAAGCATGGACTATGACAAACGAACTTAAGCGGTAAGGCTTTGGCGTCAATAATTACATCTCTGACGATATTAGTCACTGGCACTTCGGCGGTCGGGATTAAATATAAAGCAGGATCATCACTGGCTTTAAATAAATCGGCTTCAAACTTAGGTAATTGCCCCGTGCCGCGCAAGCTATCGGCATTGACTAAATAAGGCACATAGGTTTCGCTGTAACCATGTTGATCGGTATGGGTATCTAGCATGAATTGAATGATGGCACGTTGCAAACGCGCCAAAGCACCGTTTAAGACCACGAAACGCGCGCCGGCAATTTTTGCGCCCAACTCAAAGTCCATACCCAGCTTTGCACCTAGATCGACATGATCTTTAGCTTCAAAATCAAAGCTAGGT
>QVQF01000203.1 GCA_003584895.1 Methylococcales bacterium | reverse complement strand
GGCATTGTCACTTAAGTTATGCTCAAGATTGGGGTTGTTTTTAATAGTCTCTAAGAGTTCTTTAAATGACCAGCCCTCAGGGAAAGTAATAGCGTAGTGTTTGGTTTTTCCTTGTACAAACAAGTCTATTATTTGAGGCAGCGTCAGGTTTGACGTTAACTCATATTCGCCAGCTTTAAGTTTATTGGTGGTTTTGTTTGCAATAGTAATGACTCTAAACCAAACAGGTTTAAAGTCTATATGTTGCTCAAATAGTTTATTAGTAATTTGTTTAAAAGAATCGCCTTTACTAATTTCAATAGTCACTGCATTACCAAGTACTGCAGGTTGGTGTAACGCCTTTTGATAGTCTAGGTAAAGCCAAGTAATAAGAATGGTTAATGAGAGTACAAATATCGATAAGCAAGCTTTCACTGGAGCTATAGAGCGTGAATAGTTAATGAGTCGCTTTGATTTTAAATGCAGGAATTGATCATATAATTTTTTATAGAAAGCTAAATGATTAAACTTTTCATCAGTAATAGATGGCTTTATATTTGTGTGTTCATCTTGATATTGATTTAGCCACGATTGTATTTTCTGCGTTTTTTCGCCTACCGGAAAATGTATATTTGCAAGTTCAGTGATAGGCCAAATGTCGATAATAGAATTACAGACAAAGATTTCATCGGCGGCTAAAAGATCTTCTTGGTTAAAGTCGTGCTCAATAACAGTAAGTTGATGATTAGCGCAAAGCTCGATGATGATGCCGCGCATAATGCCAGATACTCCCGTTAAAGAAAGTGCTGCGGTATAAATGATATCGCCTTTAACATAAAAAAGATTAGTCATTGTGCCTTCAATGACGTGGTCATTAAAGTCGAGCATGATACCTTCTTGAATAGAAGAATCAGACCATTCTGCTCGCGCTAGAACTTGTTCAAGTCGGTTAAGATGTTTTATTCCCGCTAAGGCTGGATTTAATCCTAAACGAATATCACAGAATCGGGCATGGATACCTTGGTTTTTATAACTATTAGGATAATCAGGATAGGGATGTAAGCTTAAAACACGAGTCGTATTAATAGAGTCGGGTTGGCGATAGCCGCGTCCACCAACACCACGTGTCAGTATGATTTTAAGTACAGCCTTTTCGGAATTTTTAGCAAGTTGCTCTACTTCTAAGGCCAGTAGTTCATTGCCGGGGTAGGGGATTTTAAGACGATGACAATCTTTTTGTAGGCGTGCTAAATGCTGATCTAAATAAACAGCTTGTCCATTGACTATGGCGATGGTTTCAAATAAACCATCGCCATATTGAAAGCCTCTATCTATGGGATCAATTTTATGGCTATAAACACCATTAATTAACATGTTGCGTAGAGACACGATAAGCGCGCCCTTATCTTATTCGTAACGCTTGAAAACCAAAGAACCGTTTGTGCCGCCAAAGCCGAAAGAATTAGACATAGCGATGTCTATTTTCATATTTCTTGCGGTATTAGGTACATAGTCGAGATCACATTCAGGATCTTGATTGTCAAGATTGATTGTGGCTGGAGCAATTTGATTCTTGATGCTGAGTGCAGTAATGACAGCTTCAATACCACCAGCAGCACCTAACATATGACCAATCATTGATTTTGTAGAGCTAATGGCGACGTTATAGGCGTGTTCACCTAAAGCGGCTTTCATAGCCTGGGTTTCGCCAATATCACCTGCGGGAGTTGAGGTGCCATGAGCATTGATATAATCAACTTGATCAACGTTGAGGCCGGCATCACGTAAAGCATTAACCATGCATCGTGCTGCACCTTCTCCGCCGGCTGAAGGTGTGGTGATATGATAAGCGTCACCGCTCATACCATAACCTACTAATTCAGCATAAATTTTTGCGCCACGCGCTTTAGCATGTTCTAACTCTTCGAGTACAACGACGCCTGCGCCATCACTTAAGACAAAGCCATCTCGGTCTTTGTCCCATGGACGACTAGCGGCTTGTGGGTCATCATTGCGGCGAGATAATGCTTTTGCGGAAGCAAATCCACCCATAGCTGTGGGTGAAGTGGTGCAGCGTTCTGCTCCACCAGCGATCATTACGTCAGCATCGCCATATTTAATTAAACGTGCAGCATCGCCAATGTTATGAGTGCCTGTAGTGCAGGCTGTAACAATGGCAAAGTTAGGGCCTTTTAATCCATATTTAATGGAAAGGTTGCCTGAAATCATGTTAATAATGTTACCAGGTACGAAGAAGGGTGAAATGCGCCTAGGCCCACCTTTTTCATAAGTAGCATAGCATTCTTCAATGCCTGTAATACCGCCAATACCTGAACCAATGGCTACACCAATACGTTCAGCGTTGGCTTCTGTAATTTCAATGCCTGAATCTTCAATTGCTTGAGATCCAGCGGCTATACCATAATGGATGAAGCCATCCATACGTTTAGCGTCTTTTTCAGGAACATACTGGCTAACGTCAAAGTTTCTTATGACGCCACCAAAGGTGCTGGCAAAGGGAGAAATATCAAAGGAATCGATAGCGCTGATGCCGCTTTTGCCGTTAATAATACCATCCCAAGTTTCTGAGACTGTATTGGCTAAGCATGTGACTGCGCCTAATCCAGTTATTACAACTCGACGTTTGCTCAATTTAATGTACCGTAAGAAAAGTTAAGAAGAGAAAGGTGGTAAGTGATTTAGTGGATAAACGAAGTTTATCCACTAATATCGATGTTTACGCGTTTTTTTCTACGTAATTGATAGCTTCTTGAACAGTGGTGATTTTTTCAGCTTCATCATCTGGAATTTCACATTCAAATTCTTCTTCAAGAGCCATGACGAGTTCAACTGTATCCAGAGAATCTGCACCTAGGTCATCAACGAATGAAGCATCAGTAGCGATATCTTCTTTAACGCCTAGTTGCTCTGCAACAATCTTTTTTACTCGTTCTTCAATTGTACTCATAATTATTTTCCTCAAACAATGTAAGCGTTCATTATTTAGTGTGAAGCTTACAAAAGTATTGTTATTAATTTTACTAGAAATCTCGTTTCCGGTAATTCCAGACGGCGGTGAATTATACTTTATATTGCGACAAAGTCACAACATTAAGGCATGAACATGCC
>QVQF01000053.1 GCA_003584895.1 Methylococcales bacterium | reverse complement strand
CGTCCTGCCCTCCTACCGACGCGCGGCATCCATGCCGCGCCCCTTCGGGCTAATCCCAACAAAAACTGCGGTGCTCGGCGCGGCAAACGAGAGTAAAACAACGTTACTGCGTAACATCAGCTTGTAAGTCTTAGCGGTATCAGCCATAGTGCTGATGCCGCTTTTTTTATGATCTCTTTTTGAGTTATCTTCAAATGAAAAAAGTTTTAAAGTTCTATCAATTAGCTCGGTGGTCATTATTTTTAACGCTGATTATCTCTTGCCCTGTTATTGCCCAAACCGTTGAACAAAAATCGCTGATCATCCATGCCGCACGCGTGTTTGATGGCACGATGATGAGAACCGATACCTCAGTATGGGTGGAAGGTGGGCTCATCACTAAAATTGCAAAGCGCGAGGCTGATCAAATCCCAGGTGCGACCGTTATTGATTTAGGCAATGCAACGTTGTTACCCGGATTTATAGAGCTACATGCCCACTTAGATTATCAACACATACCAGAAGACCTTGTACTTAAACATGGTATTACTACCTTACGTGATGTTGGTGGTCCGGTTCACCTTCCTTATGGCGGTGATGGACGTTTACGTAAGCTGACTTCTGGGCTCATTATTACCGCAGCTAATGGTTATCCTATTTCAGTGATGGGTGCTGACAATATAGCTGTAGCCGTAACTACCGAGCAGCAAGCCAGAGCGACTGTGCGCGAATTGATTAATGGTGGCGCTGTCATCATTAAAATAGCTTTAGAGCCCGGTGGAGAAATTGGAGCGCCCTGGCTTGCTGGACATCATCATGAAAAACCTGAGCATGTCGATCATCATCAGTCTATGCCTCAAGCCAAAAAAGCTTGGCCTTTATTATCATTATCTATTGTTAAAGCTATCGTTGATGAAGCACATCTACAGGGTAAAAAAGTAACCGCGCATGTGGCTGAGGCCAAAGGTGTCAGTATTGCTATAAAAGCGGGCGTTGATGAATGGGCGCATACGCCTTGTAATGCCATACCAAAGGCCTTATTAAAAAGAGCTATCGCTCAACAGGTAAAAATGGTCTCTACCCTAGATACTTTATCTAAATGTACTGGCCTTGCTCAAAATGTCAGTACTTGGACAGCCTTGGGTGGTGAGCTTTTATATGGCGCTGAAATAGGCCATAGTGATATCCCTTGGGGCATTGATGCTCAAGAGTTAATGGCTATGAAGCATCAAGCAAACATGTCTGTGCTTGATGTTTTACGTAGCGCTACCTCGAAAGCCGGTGAATACTTAAATATCCCCTTATTAGGAACTCTGCAAACAGGTGCGCCAGCCGATATGATCGCTGTACAAGGAGATCCTTTTGAATCATTAAAAATATTGGAATATCCTAGTTTTGTAATGTCGGGAGGCAAGATTATATTATTGGCTGCTGAACGATAACTTGCTTGTCTAAAACACATCGAGTCAATTAGATATTTTGATAATAGCTGAGCTTGCATAAGACTAAGAGGATATTATTCTGCTTAGAGTGGTTAAGGAGCTCATTAAATAAACTAGCAGCACGACTTTGCGCTATTTTTAGTAACATCAACCTATAACAGCCAGTCATAAAAAAAGCTATTACTCGTTAAGGTAATAGCTTTTTAATGTTACTCACCACACCTACCTTGTTAACAAGATACGAATAGTTAGCTGATGTTATTTTTTTGCACAATGCAAAGCACAAGCTTGGTCTTTATCACCTGGTTGGGCAGCGCAATGAGTTGCGCAATTATGATCACCAGCACTAAGATTTGCGCCGCAATGATCGGTACACATTTTAGCGTCTTTATCGGTATGATTTGCGCAATGCGCGGCGCAATCGTGGGGGGCAGCGGCTACTGGTAATGCAAATAAAGCGGCCAGAGCGACTGTTAGTATTAAATTTCTTGCTTTCATAATATTTTCCTTAAATGTTATCTGTTGTTACGTTAAAGATATATTGTTGTCACGATTTTTAGGCTACTACCTAAATATTATTATGTCAACAATAAGTATTGTATTGTCATGCTCAGGTTGTGTGTGGCAATGCATTTTTAATCGCAACTTTTTGCCGACTTTACTGTCTGGTACCCAAGTTCTGCTCTCATCGTTATACACAAGTTATGTAGGGTGGATAAGCAACGCGCATCCACCAAAATATGTTCGGATGCGCGTTGCTGATCACTGTACACAGTTAAGCGAAAACAGTTTGTGTGGAGTGCGGAGCTTCAGTTCAGCGTTTTAAAACAGCTGAAGCTGTTTTACTCCAAGCCCACAGAATACTTGTCTATAACGACGAGAACTCTGCTTGGACACCCCACTATCGAAGCCTAGCTTCCCAGCTAAAAGCCAGCCCTTAAGCTCCAATCACCACCAACTGTACCGCACTCCATTCCCCATGTGCGACACTTTTATCCCACCAACGTAGCCGGTATTCACGCGTTTCGTGCGTGTTGCCGGTAAAGCTGTAAGGCGTATTATTTGTGTGGTGGATTCGCCGCTAGGCAATCCACCGCACAACGGCTGACTGTCATCGGCGTTATGCGATGATTGGCGTTTTGCTGGCGCGAAACCACCCTACACCATGCTATTGATTTAGGTTTTATTATGCGGATATAGAAAGCCAGGTGGACAGTGTTTTTGTGCCCACCACTAATCGACAACTGGTGGGCAAACGATAAAACTGTCTACCCACCTTATATGTCTGTCATAGCTAAGCTATGCCCTTAAACGCCTACGGTAACACTCAATACATCGCTCCATTGCCCGACTTGCTCGTCATGTAAGCGATAAATGGCTTTATATTTCCATATGGCACTAGTAGCCGGCAAGGGCTGGGTATCATTGGTATTGGGCTCGGTGTTAATGGTCAGAAAACTAAAACCAGCGCCATCACCTCGGTCTACCCAAATTTCTATGGCGGCAGCTGCGCCTTTAGTCCAGCCAATAATCGGATGTCCGGCTTTATTTTGAGCACTTAAGATAGGTTTCCAAGTGCTCGGATCTTCAACAGTGGTTGTGCCAATCACACCTAAAGCTAAACCTATCGCTGAGGTGTAGTTTTTATGGCTTTTAAGATGCGCCACTAAAGTAGATAGCCTAGGAATAATGCCAGAATTCACTGCTGGCGGCATCGGTTCAACCAACATAGGCGGCACAGTCCAGCCTATAGTAGCGGTGCTACCATCACGTAATATATTTTTATATTCTGTT
>QVQF01000038.1 GCA_003584895.1 Methylococcales bacterium | reverse complement strand
TTTTGGCGGAGCAAAAGAAAGTATCTCGCCTTCGGGTGCGATAACCCGATACTAAATCGTCGCGATAGCGACCTCATTATTTATTTTTTTTATAAACAGCTGAATAGCTGCGTAACATCAGTAATTAACCTCGATCTGTTTTTTATAGAGTCTGTACAAAAAACCATATCCCCAACCTAGCGCATAAAAAGGCCAAAAACGTATGAACACTGAAGCAGATTTACTTAATTCCTTAGAAGATGCTCAAGGCAGAAACCCCATCGAATTTCCATTTGGCTTTTATATTGAAGACGATCATCAAGAAAGTAACGGAGGTAGTTTCTTTTGGTATCAGTCAAATAAAGAACTGCAACACGCTATCCGCAATGATTTGATTGATGCTTTAACCGATGGCCAGAGTAGTGATATACAAGATGTTAAAAATGAAATTGCTGATCTCTTTGAAAACAGCCATGGCGCTGAAGATTTATTGAATCATCTGAATGTGATTTTATCCGAGCTTGAATTACGACTACAATTCATGGGTGGTTTTGAAGATCTTTGTAAAGGTAAAGATGAGTGGGCGAAATTTTTTAGAGAGTCCTATCGTGAAGAGTGTTTGGAAGATATTGAAGATATTCCTACTAAGAAACTACAAGGTTCAATCAAAAAAAGCGAACAAGCTGATTTTGCAGAATTTGTTTCTGAGTATGTGATTTAAGCACTTACAAAGAACTGAATGATTCAAGCATAACCGTTAATAGTCTTTATCGGTTTTTTCAAGCACCGTGAATTGAGCATCTATAGCATCGCCATGCTGATTTTTTTTAGCTAACTTAAGTGCACGCCAAAATTTGAAGCCAACAATCGTTAGGGGAATTAACAATAAGGCGAAGAAGGCAGAGAATACCAGCACTGAAAGCACAACGATAAGCAATAAAATAGGGATGGCGATAATTCTAGGGAGGTTTAATAAAATGCGCATGATGATAGTAAAGCCGATATAAAAGTTGTTATATTACGCCTGATGTTTTGAAAATAATATGATTGATTCATTAGTTATTTAATAACCAGTATGTCTTTAATATTAGAAACATAACGCATTAATACTAATTTAAATTATTAACGATGGCTGAAGATACGTTGTATGTCGCTGAGATATGGTTTGTTTGCAACTAATTGAATCTTAGTAATTTATTTGGTACCGAGAAACCGACTCGAACGGCCACGAGCTTGCGCCCACTAGCACCTAAAGTGTCAAACAGCGTGGAAAAATGATCCTTAACACAAGGGAATCAGCACTAATATGATAATGTACAATTACTAACTTACTGTTCTAATACACATATCTAATTCACATGAGCAAATAAAAACCAATGCTGAAGATGGTCAATGTTAGACGCTGTTTTACAAGTGTTGAATGAAGTTGAACAATGCTACCTGCATCTTTATTATAAGTTTTTATTATTTCCTAACTGAATACAATCTATACATTAATTATGCTATTGTTATCCGAAACGAGCCGGATATAATTAATCCATATTAATTTTATTAGGACTTATCATGAAAGATTTACATAAAGATACTGGCACTGCCGCAATTATTATATTCGCAATCGTGTTATTCATTTCCGGTGAATACGCAGTATCAACCCTTTTGTTTGCTATAGCGATTACTGCTCTGAACATAAAAAGCAGTTTCAGCCGTTTTAGAGCTGGTCAATTATCATTGGGTTGATTGCAGCTCAACTATCTGCTTATATATGTATGATCAAGCCAGACGTCTCGAATATCTTTAGCACCTTGATTAACATATTGTGTAGTTGTATGCTCACGCTATTTCAAGATTACTAGTAAGAGTAGCATGGGTAATAAGTTATCAGCTATACCCTTATTAATTGCTCTATTTTTGAGCGGCTGTTCCTATTTCTCTAATAAAGATTCTATTCCACAACAAACGACTCCACCTTCTGCACCGTTAACACTTCCAGCACCAATTCCAGTAGACCAGAAAGCAACTCCTATATCATGCGATGATATTTGCTCTAAAAGTGGTGGCATCAAGAAGAAATTTTGCGTTAAGAAATGCGAATTCAAAAAGAAAAGAGCGGATAGAAAAGCTTTGATAGCCGAATGTGAGTCTAAAAAGACTGATTTATGGTCACGACTGATCCGCAATAATAAAGATAGCTTGGGTATTGAGTGCCGTGACTTTTGATTAAAAATAGTCTTGGTTAGAGCCACCATCCTAATATTGACTGTGATTTCTTATTTTAAAAAAGCATTGATTCTTTTTATTTCTAATATTCTTAATTCTTCGAGTCGTTTAATAAAGTTACAAAGATATCTGTTAATTTTCACTTTTTTTTCTGATTTGCGCTTAATTATTTGTGGAACATCATTATCATTTGATTTATTCATTTCAATCATTTTTATTAGGTTGTATGTAATCAATATCTGACTTGTTAACATACCCTTTTTATTAGTAAGGTCAAATAAATAAATCCAAGTATTTTAGAGCAATGAAAACACTAAGCGTGATACACGGGAATTCAAAACACTCAATGTTGCTGCCAAGTTTTTATTCAAATATGGCATAGCTGGTTTTGAGGTAAAGCTGTTTGACAATACTCTGCAATAGAGGATCATAAATACCTCAAAAGAGATAGAAAATTATGAAATCTTTGAAATGGAATAAGCAACTAGAAAGCAACTCGCTATTGATGCTTTTACGCAAGAGTATGAAGCCAGTGGCTTCGCAGGTGAAGAGCTATGCTGTATTGATTGCATACCTAAATTTGTGAATAAAACTTTCAAAAAAACCATTGAATTGACTATTGATTGAATGTGATGGTTTTATATCCCACTGGCTCAAGTCATCATAAATACAATATAACTTTGCTAATACCATTACGGATATCGGCTTAGTCGCAGGTTTGGAAGAATTACTCTCATGATTTCCTAAATCTTGCAATTGCTTTCAATGCTATTTGTTATTTTCAAGGAACTGCAGTAATAGTTTTTTAGCAATACCATCTTTGGCGATTGTATCTATACTTGGAATAATTAAGCAACCATCAACCAAAAGAAGTTCGTGTTGCTTATAATACCTGAACCCCATATACCAAGATTCAAAGATCCTACTTTCAATATTTGCCCTTTCAACAACCGTTATATGATGATGACTTTTGTCATTTAGAATTTTAGCAAAAATAAATTCAACATCAGATTGTTGCCCCTCAAGAACTTGAATAAAATTACCATGAGAATAGATTAAGCAACCAGTGACATCTCTTAACGCATTATTAACCACCGAAACATCTAATATATCAATAATTTGTTTATAATCTAACAAGTTATGACTTGAACTAACATAGGTTAAACTGAACATCGCGGGGGGGGGGG
>QVQF01000223.1 GCA_003584895.1 Methylococcales bacterium | reverse complement strand
AATATGGAAAGCCAATTAAAAGAGCAAGGTGCAGCCGATAAGTTTGATGAGGTGATGCATGAAATACCTCGTGTGCGTGAAGATTTAGGTTTCATACCCTTGGTTACACCTACTTCGCAAATCGTAGGTACGCAAGCCGTCATGAATGTCATGAATGGAGAGCGCTATAAAACTATCACTAAAGAAACGGCAGGTGTTTTAAAAGGCGAATACGGTGCAACGCCCGCACCCGTTAATAAACAATTGCAAGATAGAGTGCTAGACGGTGCGAAAGCCATTACTTGTAGGCCAGCAGATTTAATTGAGCCAGAAATGGATAAGTTAATTGCTGAAGTGCAGGAAAAAGCTTTAGCTGAAAATGTAAAGCTATCTAAATATATAGAAGAAGATGCCTTAATTAATGGCATGTTTGCGCAAGTAGGATGGAAATTTTTAGTTAATCGAGGCAATACTTCTGCTTTTGAGCCTGCTCCAGATGCTGTCGCGGTTACGGCTGAAACGCCTATTATTAAGTCATTAACGGTTAATGCTATAACTGAAACTTATATTGTAAATGTCGATGGTAGAAACTTTAACGTTACTGTAGGCCCACCGGGTGCGCCATTAGTAATTAAATCAACGAATATTGATAACAATGCTATTGAGCCTATCATAGAGGCTGGTGATGTGGTTTTTGCACCTATGGCTGGTAATATACTTAAAATATTAGTTGAAGTGGGTAGTCCGGTAGCAGAAGGTGAAGTGGTTGTTATTATGGAAGCTATGAAAATGGAAACAGAGGTTAGATCTAAATTTAGCGGTATAGTGAGCGCTGTTCATATCAAGGAAGGTGGCGCTGTAGCTGGTGGTAATGCCTTGATTTCTTTATAGCAAGTTACTGTACTAGAGATATATTATGGAAAATTTGACAGCACTCTGGCAAAGCACTGGTCTGTATAATTTCACGGCTGGTCAGGCTTTTATGATGTTGGTTGGCTTTTTGTTGCTGTATCTGGCAATTAAAAAAGGCTTTGAGCCATTATTATTACTACCTATAGGTTTTGGTGCCATACTCAGCAATATACCTGTAGCAGGTATTGCTGAAGAAGGCGGTTTGTTGTATTACCTTTATTTTGGTATTAAAGCCGGTATATTCCCATTATTGATTTTTATGGGTGTTGGAGCAATGACCGATTTTGGTCCTATGCTAGCCAATCCTAAGACCTTGTTATTAGGAGCCGCTGCGCAATTTGGTATTTTTGCTTCCTTGCTAGGAGCGTTGGCGCTTAATGTGGTACCTGGCTTGGAGTTTAGCTTAAAAGATGCTGCAGCTATAGGTATTATCGGGGGTGCCGATGGACCTACCGCTATTTATGTGGCTTCAAAATTAGCACCCGATTTATTGGGCGCTATCGCTGTTGCAGCTTATTCATATATGGCGCTAGTGCCGTTAATACAACCCCCAATTATGCGTGCCTTAACTACAGAAGATGAACGCAAAATTGAAATGAAACAAATGCGTGCCGTGAGCAGGACTGAAAAAATTGTCTTTCCTCTGATGTTGTTGATACTGTCCATTTTGCTATTGCCTTCTGCTACTCCTTTGATCGGCATGTTTGCTTTGGGTAATTTAATGAATGCCTGTGGCGTGGTAGAGCGTTTAAGTCAAACGGCTCAAAACGAATTGATCAATATAGTGACCATATTTTTAGGTTTAGCTGTGGGCTCTAAGCTGAGTGCAGCCGCCTTTTTGCAGATAGAAACCTTGGGTATCTTGGCGCTAGGTGCTGTTGCTTTTGCCATAGGTACCGCTTCTGGGGTCATTATGGCGAAAATCATGAACAAATTTAGTGATACGCCTATTAATCCTTTGATTGGTGCTGCGGGTGTATCTGCTGTGCCTATGGCGGCTAGGGTTGCCAATAAGGTTGGTTTAGAAAGTAATCCGCATAACTTCTTATTGATGCATGCTATGGGACCTAATGTTGCTGGCGTAATTGGTTCCGCGGTAGCTGCGGGTGTATTGTTAAGTCTGGTTAAATAAATCTGATTATCAAATTAACGATTAGTAGTCGGGTGATGGCTTTATCGTCGCCCGACTTACTCCATTCAACTACTCTCATTGTCCGCCACTTACGAAACTAAAGTCTTAAGCTGATAGAGCAATTCTAAAGCTTGTTTCGGGCTCAGTTCATCTGGCAGAATATCTTCTAGCAAAGTAACTGCTGGGTGATCATCCGCTGATGAAAATAAATCCAGTTGCTTAACATCGCTTGAGTTTTGTTGTTCTTTGTAGGCATGGTCTTCTAAATGTCGTAGTTTAGTTTTGGCTTTTTCGATGACTGATCTAGGAACGCCTGCTAAAGCTGCTACTTGCAAACCGTAACTTTGATTAGCGGGGCCGTCTTTAACTGCGTGCAAAAAGATAATTTTGTCGCCGTGCTCCATTGCATCCAAATGTACGTTGAAGATGATGTCTTGCTCATCAGCTAGCGTAGTCAGTTCAAAATAATGCGTAGCAAAAAGCGTAAAGGCTTTGGTTTGTTTGGCTAAATGGTCGGCACAGGCCCAAGCTAAAGACAATCCATCAAAAGTACTTGTACCTCGGCCTATTTCATCCATTAGAATCAAACTTTTTTCAGTAGCATTATGCAGGATATTAGCTGTTTCTGACATTTCCACCATAAAGGTAGAGCGCCCACTGGATAAATCATCAGAAGCGCCTATGCGAGTAAATATTTTATCGATAGGGCCGCAGGTGAATTGTTTGGCTGGTACATAACAACCGATGTGAGCGATGAGCACGATCAATGCGGCTTGGCGCATATAGGTTGATTTACCCCCCATATTGGGGCCAGTTACGACTAACATTTTTCGCTGATTTGAAAAGTTTAAATCGTTAGGTACAAAAGGAATGTCAGAAACCTGTTCAATAACCAAATGCCGTCCGCCCTCAATATTGATACCAGAAATAGAGGTCAAGGTAGGGGGAGATAAGTTTAGAGTTTCGGCACGTTCAGCAAAAGTGTTAAGTACGTCCAGTTCTGCAAGTGCTTCTGCACATTGTTGTAATGGCATTAAAGCGGTAGCAATAGTGTTGAGTAATTCTTCATAAAGAAATTTTTCAAAAGATAAGGCTTTGTCTTTTGCGCTAAGCACTTTGTCTTCGAAGCTTTTTAATTCTTCGGTAATATAACGTTCGGCACCTTTTAAGGTTTGTTTTCGGGTGTAATGTAGCGGTATTTTATCTACGTGTAAGTGTGATATCTCAATATAGTAACCATGTACACGATTATAATTAACTTTAAGCGTACTAATGCCAGTGGCGACTTTTTCTCTGTTTTCCATATCAATCAAAAACTGATCGGCATTTTGGCTTAAATTTCGTAGCTCATCTAAATCTTGATGATAGCCTGGGGCAATAACGCCGCCGTC
>QVQF01000088.1 GCA_003584895.1 Methylococcales bacterium | reverse complement strand
TCTAAAATGGCCGGTAAAAAAAACTCAGTGACTAGCATCTGATGATGAGCGATACCATACACGGTTCTTCGTCCCCACAGAGCTTGCTGTATATTCGCTTCGACCAAGGCAGTGTCTGTCCACGTTGATGGTTTAACTAAGCTGACATCCATCGCTACGCGTTCGAGTTTGGGATAAGAAAAAATAATTTCACCCAAAGGCCGATTGCCTAAATGCGCTAATTTATTATTAACCGCCTTGATAGTCGTTTCAGGAATAATGGTTCTGGCTAAAATCAGCGGTGTGCCGTCTACATGCAATAATACTTCGCGAACTAGATGGTAGCGCTGTTCCGGTAGGCCCATTAAACGACGTTCACTTAAAAAAGGCGTGCACCAGCGCTGTAGTAATACCTTAACCTGCACGGCATTGCCATATCTATTGCGTAACCGTTGGGTTAAAGAGCCTGATTCATAAGCCCATGATTGCACGGCTAAGGGCATTTTATGGCGTAAACCCGGACGGTTTTCTTGCCATAAGGGTTCACGTTTTAATAACACGCTGGATAGGGTCAAACTAAACCTCGGCATAATCGGTCGATGTGCCCAGCCAACGATCACAGAGGGGTTGTATGGCATGGGGCGATTCGGTGTACAGTTGAGTGCCGGCTAGTTGCACGGCATCTAGCAAATCGGCGTCACGGGCTAAGTCGGCAATTTTAAAATGCACAGCACCGGTTTGGCGTGTGCCCATGAGTTCGCCTGGGCCACGTAATTCTAAATCTTTTTCAGCGATAACAAAGCCGTCGCTGCTATCTCTTAATATCCCTAGGCGTTGTCTAGCGGTTAATGACAAGGGCGATTGATACATTAATAAACAATAGCTGTCATTATCACCGCGACCTACTCGTCCGCGTAATTGATGTAATTGTGACAGCCCTAAGCGTTCGGGATTTTCTATCACCATTAAACTGGCATTGGGCACATCAACACCGACTTCGATCACTGTGGTGGCGACCAGTAAATCAATGTCGTGGTTTTTAAACGCTTGCATCACCTCATCTTTATCCGCGCTTTTCATGCGTCCGTGAATCAGGGCAACGCGGACATTCGGTAAGGCTAGGGTGAGTTGTTCTGCAGTTTTTTCAGCTGCTTCACATTCTAAGACTTCGGATTCTTCAATCAGCGTACACACCCAATACACTTGAAACTTTTTTTCTACCCAATGCTCAATGCGGTCTATCACTTCTTGTCGGCGTTCGGAGGGGATGACGCAAGTGCCTACCGTCTTTCTGCCTGGAGGTAGCTCATCAATAATGGAAATATCCAGATCAGAATATTGCAGCATCGCCAAGGTGCGTGGAATCGGTGTCGCAGTCATGACTAACTGATGCGGTCTACTATCATCTTGTTGACCTTTTTCACGCAGTGCCATACGTTGATGCACACCGAAACGATGTTGTTCATCAATAATAATTAAACCTAATCGATGAAAGTTAACGCTATCCTGAAATAAAGCATGAGTGCCGACAATAATACCAGCCGTTCCATCAGCTAGGCTGAGTAAAGCCTCTTTACGGGCATTGCCTTTGAGTTGCCCGGTTAAGTAAACCACTTGCGTTTGAAAGCCTTGAAACCAGTTGCTGAAATTACGTTTGTGTTGTTCAGCTAATAATTCGGTGGGTGCCATCACTGCGACTTGATAACCGGCGCTTAAGGCTAATAAGGCGGCGTAAGCGGCGACAATGGTTTTTCCTGAGCCTACATCGCCCTGAACCAAACGCATCATAGGGTGAGTGGAAAGGCAGTCTTCGGCAATTTCTGCGATAACGCGCTGTTGAGCGCCAGTCAGCTTAAAGGGCAGATTGTTTAAGAATAAAGCGTTGGCAGCGTCATCGCCAAAAAAGCTAGGTGCGCGCCAAGCCTTGGCTTTGTTTTTAGCTTTTTGCATACTCAACTGATGGGTGAGTAATTCTTCGAAAGCCAAACGCTTCAATGCCGGCACGGTGCCGTTTTCTAGGGCCGTCAGCGTGACTGATTCATCGGGCGCATGTAGCGTTTGTATAGCGGCGGCTAAAGAGGGATAAGCCTGCTTTTTTAAAATAGTCTCGGGTATCCAATCAATCAATGAATCGGCTTGGTTTTCGCACAGAGTTAAGGCTTGTTTAACTGCTTTCCTGATCGTGGTTTGGCTTAGGCCTTCGGTTAAAGGATAAACTGGCGTTAAGCGTGTTTCGGTGATAGAAGTCTCAGGATTAAACAAGATTTGATAATCAGGATGAGTCATTTCCAGTCCGGCATAGCTGTGTCGAACTTCGGCAAAACAACTGATTAAGGTGCCAGGTTTTAGCGAGTTGTGTTGATGGGCGCTGAAGTGAAAGAATTTTAAAGAGATAGAGCCTGTATCATCACTGATTCTGCACACCAGTCCTTTGCGGCCTCTAGGCAAAACATCAATAAACTCAACGCGGCCGCGAATCAAGGCGGTCATGCCCGCCATTAATGAGCCGATAGGAACCACGCGGGTACGATCTTCATAACGTATCGGTAAATGAAAAACTAAATCTTGAATGACACGGATACCCAGTCTTTCTAAGCGCTGCGCAGTTTGTGCGCCTATGCCCGTTAACTGAGTAACCGATACATTAAGTTGATTCATGACCCGTAAGGAGACGTGTAAGATTTAAATCGGATATTCTTGCACCTTAAGAAACATAATCGCATCCATTTCAACTCCTACATCCTTAGGTAAAGCGGCAACACCGACGACAGCACGCGCAGGGTAGGGCGCTTCAAAGTAACGTCCCATAATTTCATTAACGAGTGGAAAGTTAACTAAATCTGTTAAAAATACATTTAATTTAACGATATCACACAGCTCGCCACCAGCCGCTTGAGCGACAGCTTGTAGATTATCAAAGACTTGGGTAATTTGTGCACTGATATCGCCAGCTATAATGGTCATCGTTTCAGGCACTAAGGGAATTTGTCCTGAAAGATAAACAGTATGATCGACTTTAATGGCTTGTGAATAAGTACCAATAGCTTGAGGTGCTAGTGGCGTAGATATGATTTCTTTAGTCATTTTTGATCCTGATAAAGTTTGGCTATGAACGATGTTTTTATAAATCAAGCGTAGTTTGGTTTGCAGTTTTAGCAACCCAACATTCGAAGTTGTCGGGTTACGCTGTCGCTAACTCGACCTACATGACTCATGTTTTGAGACATCGTAGGGACAGGTCGCGACCTGTACCTACATTAATGTTCTAAACCTGGATAAAATTCCGGATTAAGAAGATCTTCTTGAGTGTATGGATATTGGGCAGGAAAAGCCGATTCTTCCATGCCTGTTTCTTTAGCGGCCACCAAAACAGAATCTATATAGGCATCAGCGATAAACTCTTCCAGTCTTGCTTGCAAACTGGGGTTATCCTTTAATAGCCTTTGAAGTTGAC
>QVQF01000095.1 GCA_003584895.1 Methylococcales bacterium | reverse complement strand
TTGATTTTAGGCATCAGTCCTGAAGATTTAATGATACCTGTCAAAGAAGGCGCTGACATCGATCATAGACCTTAATTGGTATTTGATGTAGGTCGGGTTAGCGCAAGCGTAACCCGACAATTTTATTATTAACCTTGAATCTTAATCCTTGAAGTGCTACTCAAGCGTTAATCCGCTATAATTATCCATCTTTTTTATCAACTCGGAGCTTTACCTCAACATGGCAATAGAACGCACTTTCTCAATTATTAAACCTGATGCTGTCGCAAAAAATGTAATCGGTCAAATATACAGCCGCTTTGAAAGCAATGGCTTGCAAATCGTTGCTGCAAAAATGTTACATTTAACCCAAGCACAAGCTGAAGGTTTTTACGCAGAACACAGCGAGCGCGGCTTCTTTAAAGACTTAGTTGCTTTTATGATTTCAGGCCCTGTCATCATGCAAGTATTGGAAGGCGAAAACGCAGTCCTTAAGCATCGCGACATTATGGGCGCTACTAACCCTAAAGAAGCGGCTGCTGGCACTATTCGCGCTGACTTTGCTTCTAGCATCGATGAAAACGCTGTACACGGTTCTGATGCAGTAGAAACTGCTCAAAGAGAAATCGCTTATTTCTTCGCGGATAACGAAATCAGTGCTAGAACCCGTTAATCTTACTTCCGTTAAACCCAAACGGTTTAACCTGCTAGATTACGACAGAAAAGGTCTTGCGGCCTTTTTTGTCGCTTTAGGCGAAAAACCTTTTCGGGCTACCCAGATACTTAAATGGCTTTATCAAGAAGGTGTTGAAGATTTCGACCTGATGACTGACTTAAGTAAGTCTTTACGGGCTTATCTCAATGAAAATTGTTATCTAGCCACACCTGAAATTGTTATTGAGCAAATTGCTAGTGATGGCACTCGTAAATGGGCGCTACAAACGAGTTGCGGTAATCGTATCGAAACGGTGTTTATACCCGAAGAAGGACGCGGTACTTTATGCGTCTCCTCGCAAATTGGTTGTGCGTTAGCCTGTACGTTTTGCTCTACCGCTCAGCAAGGCTTCAACCGCAATTTAACGACCGCTGAAATTATCGGCCAAGTTATTGTTGCTCAAAAACGCTTAGGAACTACGAAAAGAATCACCAACGTGGTCATGATGGGCATGGGCGAACCCCTGCTTAATTTTGATAATGTCGTTGCTGCTATGAATTTAATGATGGATGACTTTACCTTTGGCTTGTCCAAACGCAGAGTGACCATTAGTACCTCCGGTGTCGTACCTGCTATGTATCGTTTAACACAAGCCTGTGACGTCAGTCTTGCCGTGTCTTTACATGCTGTCACCGATGAACTACGCGACGAATTAGTCCCTATTAATAAAAAATATCCGTTAAAGGAATTAATGGAAGCATGCAGAGATAATGCTAAACTTTCGCCACGTCGTACGGTCACTTTTGAATATGTGATGCTAGAGGGCATTAATGATTCTATGCAAGATGCCAAGGGACTGATTAAACTATTAAAAACGGTGCCATCAAAACTTAATTTGATTCCTTTTAATCCGTTCCCTAATAATAATTATCGCTGCTCTAGCAGTGAAACTATTCATCGTTTTAAAACGCTATTAAACGATGCGGGTATTATCACCACCGTCAGAAAGACACGCGGTGAAGATATTGATGCGGCCTGTGGTCAATTAGTCGGCCAAGTAGATGATAAAAGTCGTAGGCACCTAAAGCTCAATTTAGTCAGCTCAGAAAGTGCAATCTAATTTCCCTAAAATTGGCCTCTACTCTGCCCTAGCGCTATTAGTAACCACCGGTATAAGTTCATGTGCATTGCTCAGCGACCGCAGCACGGAACAGGCTGAATTTACGCGCATTCATTTACAATTGGGTGTGCGTTATTTAGAAATGAATAAGCTGGAACTGGCTAAAGAGAATCTGTTATTAGCCGTGACACAAGACCCTAATAATGCTCAGGTACAAAATTCGCTAGGATTTTTGTATGAAAAGCTAAATAACACTGAGCTAGCTAATGACCATTACCAAATTGCGCTGAAACTAGCCCCTGACGATTGGAGCGTACAAAATAATCTTGGCCGCTTTCTATGTGAGCGCGGTAAAGATCAGCAAGGACTGGAGTTACTGACTAAAGCGATTGCCACGCCCTTAAATGACAAGCCTTGGTTAGCACTGACTAATGCAGGGCGTTGCCAAGTAACTATGCGACAAGTACAAAAGGCAAAAACTAATTTTAAACTAGCTCTAAACTTAAACAAAAACTATGCACCTGCCTTGGTAGAAATGCAGAACATCTGCTATCAAAGTGGTGATTACCAGGCGGCAAAAACTTATTTACAGCGCTATTTAGCCGTTTCAGAACAAACCGCTAGTAGTTTATGGGTTGCCCTACAAACAGAGCACGCCTTAGGCAATAAAAGCTTGGCGAAACAATATCAGAAAGAATTGCTAGAAAAATTTCCACTTTCTGATGAAGCACAAAAAAGCGCAAGCATAAAAAATTTTTAAGGGTTATTGCGGTAACCTCTACAGCACAGACATAAGACATGGCCAATAATATACAAGCAATTCGGGGTATGCACGATGTGCTACCTGACCAAACTCCTTTATGGCAATACACTGAACAGATACTGCGTGAAGTATTAGGTTGCTATGGCTATAGTGAAATACGCTTACCCATCGTAGAAAAAACAGAATTATTCAAACGCTCTATCGGTGAGGTCACTGATATCGTCGAAAAAGAAATGTATACTTTTGAGGATCGTAATGGCGACTCATTAACTTTACGACCAGAAGGTACCGCCGGTTGTTTAAGAGCTTGTTTGGAACATGGACTGCTGCATAATCAAACGCACCGTTTATGGTATTACGGCCCCATGTATCGTCATGAACGCCCTCAAAAAGGCCGTTATCGACAGTTTATACAATTAGGTGTTGAAACCTATGGTATGTCAGGGCCTGATATTGATGCCGAACTCATACTCATTATGGATAGGCTATGGAAAAAACTAGGCATACGCGATAAAGTGCGCTTGGAGTTAAATTCCTTGGGTACTATTGCAGAGCGCTTGGTTTATCGTGAAACGTTAGTTAATTATTTTCAAAATCACCTAGATAGCTTAGATGAAGATAGTTTACGTCGTTTGAAAACTAATCCTTTAAGGATATTGGACACCAAAAATCCAGCCATGCATGAGGTGGTCGCTAATGCACCAGAACTCATGGATTATTTGGGCGAAGACAGTTTAAAGCACTTTAATACCTTAACAGCGACCTTAGATGATTTAGGTATTAGCTATGTAATCAATCCACGCCTAGTACGTGGCTTAGATTATTACAGCAAAACGGTTTTTGAATGGGTTACCGATGAACTTGGCTCACAAGGTACGGTCTGTGCTGGGGGACGTTATGATGGTCTTATCGAACAATTAGGTGGCAAACCCAATTTCGCAGTAGGCTTTGCCATGGGTATAGAGCG
>QVQF01000039.1 GCA_003584895.1 Methylococcales bacterium | reverse complement strand
ACGCAGTCGGGCACGACGCCAAGCCGCGTACCGCCATTCAGGCTGACCTTCCACCGGAAGGGTTCAAGACGAGAGCGAGTGGTGGCAGGTAGGGGAAGTTCGTCTGAATTCAGGAAATGCACCCCGCCGTGCTGCCGGCAGGCAAGTTCCAACGAAACCATCACGTCACTGACGAGCAGCGCGTGCTCCAAAAATAGGTGCTTTACGGCGCGATTTTTTGCGCTCCATTCCAAGGCTCGTGACGAAGAGTTATCTGTCAACCTCAGCAACTCGGCACCACGGTCTGCCAGACCGTACGCAAAAGCGCGTGAACCACCTGGATGGAAATACTCGATCTGCGCCCGCGGTCGTTCCAAATACCCGTGATGGAAAAGCAATTGCAACCGGCGGAGGACCGCCCTTGCGGACCGACTGGAATG
Source organism: Methylococcales bacterium (assembly GCA_003584895.1). Lineage (GTDB taxonomy): Bacteria > Pseudomonadota > Gammaproteobacteria > Methylococcales > Methylomonadaceae > Methylobacter_C. The sequence continues at coordinate 3,139 of QVQF01000039.1, read as the reverse complement.
ATGGTGATTGCGTCATTAAGGGCGTTGAATTGGTTGCGGAGAACGTCAGCGTCAACTTCTTCGCCGTTTTGCGGTTCGTTCGGATTGAAGGCCATGGTTTTCCTCCAGTGTTTCACGGTTCACGGACCAAGACTAAAATTAACTGCTGGTGTGCTGCCCCAACGCCAGCACACCAGCAGATTAGTTTGCTACTTGATTTTGCTGTTTATTGCTCCAGCAACCATTTTCGAAGATTTTCGACTTGGATCTTCAGAAACTTATCAATCTCAGGTCGGATCTTTTCCTCGTCCATTTCTCCAAGTTCAACCTTCTTTTGGAAGTCGCTGCGTCGATTTTCACATTCATTTCTAATTGCACGAACACGCTCGAACAGCTTGTCTGGATCACAGGCTGTTACAACCGTGATACCAGATCTGATTTGCCAATCGTTATAGAAGCCTCGCCCGTCGGGATCGCTCTTCCAGTTCGCAATCAAATCCACGGAAAGGCTACTGTCGGTTGCAAATGCAATTGCCATCACAGGCTTTCCCTTAACCCCTTCTGCATTTAGTATCCCACCACCGGGTGTTGTCACAAACAGCTTGAAGTCAAAATGTACCAATTTACCCAAGGCGTCCTTAATCGACTCCATTGTAGGAACATCACCTTCTTGATATTCGACTCCATTGAGAACTCCGACGAGACGCGCATATTGTTTAGCATTGAGCATCCCGATGATTTCTTTTGCCCCCTTACCTTTCAAGGTTATTTGAAACCCCTCCAAGCTATGGGTGTCTAAAACAATTAAGCTCGCCGGGTCACTAAAGCGGCTAAATGCTTTCCCGATAATCCCCAACCTTTGGTCGGCAGCTGACTTAGCTTGTTTGGCGTCTACCTCTGCTTTTTCTTTAGCCTTCGCATCGGCATTCAATTGTTCGACCTCATTCTTTTTGGCGAAGTCTTTCTCGCGTTGAGCTCGATCATTTTCACTTTTCGCTAAATAACGATGAGTAACTCTTACCGGATCATTGTACCAACCATAAAACTTATATGCACCAAAGAGTAAACACAGAAGCACTGCAACGCCTATCGCTGTGTGTTTTGGATTCTGTAGATACCATGGCAAATCGTTGGTTACGCTTTTTATTTTGTCGTTAAGGTCTGCCTTCTTCTTTTCACCAATATCAATCTTCGCCACAATCTCCACGGCTTTTACAGAAGAAAACGCATTCCCCTTGAACTTGCCATACAGTTTTTTCCCGGCTTCGCTTTGCTGTTTCTCTAGTTCAGATTTTAGCCCCTGTTCTTTAACTTTCCTCTGCGCTGTTTCGGCAGCAGCTATTGCCTTGGACTGCACGCTATCGCCTGTAACGTCAGGCTTAAGCGTATTCAGTTCTGTAATTTTATTCCGGGTATCAACAATTTGCGCCGATTCCTCATGTGCAAAACTTTTGATATCAACTCCCTCCACTTCACACGCCAAAAACAGTTGTCCGTAAAGAGTGCGGAGAGTTCCAGTTTCCAAAGACTTTAGCTCCGTGCTGAGAGCCATCAATTTTGCTGAATTGAGCATTTTATCTTTAATAGTCATTTTCTATTCCTCGATTAGTAAGTTTATGAAAACGTCAACTCAGAGTGAGTTTCCCATCGCTGATTTTCAGATATCGATCACCTTCATCTGGATCTGTGACTAAAATAGTCAGGCCCAGATCAAAGGCATTTTGGAGAATTGAGAGTATTTCCAAGGCTCCTGTGGGATTGCCGGTATTCCCGCTTATTAGATATCTGTACGTATCCATAGAGATTGTAACTGTTGTTGCTTTGCTTGCGTCTTCCATTGCGTTCACTCGCCTTTCTGTTGGTTATTGAGTTTATCTTCATTACCGGTGCTGATGCATAGACTCGGTAGATTTGGGTCCGCCCGAATCATCGCCTCTGCCATATTTTCAATAACCCCTCGGTTAGTTTGAAAGGCGGCTAAGAAGTTTCCATCTCGCAGTCCGAATTTATCCTGCAGAACGTATTCCGTCAACGACAATTATTCCTCCCCAGTGGCGACAACTATAATTCCCCAGTTGGTGAGTTCGAGCCGGAAGGGTGGTTCGGGTGGCGCCAGTCCGCTGGGGCCGTCTGGCTCTTCCCAGAGATTCAGATGGCGCAGGATGTCCTCAATTACCTGCCGGTCCTCGATCAACGAGATCAGCCGCATTTCCCCACCGCATTTCGGGCAGAGCAGCGGATCGGTGTTCCAGATCTTCTTGATGAGTTCGCGCCACGTGCGGGAGGGGATTTTCTTGCGGATTTTTGTTTGGGGATTTGCGATTGCAGATTGAGGATCGGTGTCGGGTGATTGGCCGGCAGAAGAGTGAGGTTCTTTGCTGGAACATGCATCCAGAGATTCTTCGACAAGCTCAGAATGACAGCTTTTGAGCTTTGCGCGTTGGCCGCGGGCTTTGTTGCTGTACCAGCCGTAATATTTGACGATCTGCGCGCCTTTGTCGGGGATGTGCCGGGTCACAGCGGCCAGAAAATCCACAGCGGTGAAGACTTCAAAATTCCGCCGCGTGGTCTGGTTCATGCGGGAATGGTAAACCACCCGGCCATTCTGCGGCAGATATGTCATTTTCTCCACGGAGAACGAATGGCGGAGGATGTATTGCGCGAGGTCTTCGAGTTCGGCACGGTGCGTGCCCGCCACGGCCTCGCCCCGGAACAGGTTGAAACCACAGTAACTCAATCTTGAACAGCCCTGCCGCCTCGGTCCGCGTCAGCAGATACAAATCGAATGCCACGAATGAGCCTTCAGTGAAGCGATAAATCGCGTACACCAGGATATCCTCAATCCCGTCGCCATTGAAATCCCCACGGGCCAACTCGATCACTGTCAGCACCGATCCCAGTTCGGCGGCCTGCTCCGCTTAAATGAGTGTGCATTCAGGTTACACAGGCATTTCGTATTGTCAACTTTGCGTCTCATGCTTACTCAATACAAAGATCCTGGCCGTTGGGTTGTTGGTTAAATTACTTCTTCGCAGCCTTCGCAGCCTTCTTTGCATACTGCGCTTCGGCCTTTATCTTTTTCTCCCGCGCTTCTATGGCATCAATCTGGACTTTGACCTGTTTGGCTTTAGCCCAGTTTTTTACACGCTGCAAGCCGCTG
>QVQF01000151.1 GCA_003584895.1 Methylococcales bacterium | reverse complement strand
TGGTAGTTATCGCCTAAGCAATTTGTATCAATGTCAAAAGTTATAGCGTACATTAAAAAAACTCCAATTTATTGATTTTATTAATTTTAGCATATATTTTCTATGGTTGTTGGATCTATTGTTTTTACATTTCTTGTGATTCTATATTCTTTTACTAAAGCCAGTCGGTTGCCATTAAATACATAGTCAGGATTTATATAATACTGATTTGTTCTTGTTGTTTCAGCGATAAATCCTTTATCCAAGAGCTCCTTCATGCCTTTAAAAAAAGTTGTTTTACCGATGGGCGTAGCTGACTGATTAATGTCTGCAAGGCTCAAATAAATCGTATCTATACCTATGTTTTTTTGTAGCTCTAAATAAAGCAACTCAAAAACCTTAGTTCCTGCCCCTGATAGCTCTTTAAATGCTTTGACGCCGTTTATGTATAGCTTTACAAATTGCGTCTTATCAACCTCTTCTATTTGCCAAAAACCAGCTTCAGCAATGACCTCACCTCCATCGTTTATGACCATCATTTTTTTTCCGGTCTTATCTGTGATTCGTTTTATTCCGTTTTTTGTATTATTTGCTGTTTCATAGATGAAAGGATTATCTGCATATTTAATGCCTCTGCCTGTTTTTGCAATTTCGTTCATTTTCTAAACTCTTTATTAGCACTCATAGTTCACACATTATAAACTAATAGTTCGCATTTGCAAGTAAATTAGCGAACTATTACAAAAAAAAGTCCGTTTTTTTGTCGAAAAAGTGAACAAGAAGTTCCGGGATCGCGAACTAAAAGTTCCGGAATCGCGAACTGACCCCCCACGTATTCCGTGGCTTTGAGGAGGGTCCCTTCTTAAGTCTTATATAGAGGCAAGATCAACATCAAAAAGGTCAATTTGGAATCCCCTTTCAAATGTAGGCGCTGCCGCGCACTTATTTAGATAACACAATTGCTATCGCAATTGTTATTAAAAAGCCTACTACGGAAAGAAAAAATGTCGAGATTAATTACCGTAACGAGTTACAATAACTCAACTTAAAAAAGGGGGTAAAAAATGGCAAAAGACATAAACGATAAAAGCTCAAAAGATCTTTTCGGGGCGCGCCAGGGTGCGCCTGGTCGCCCGGTCACAGGCAAGGCTATGACTGACGCAGCGCGCCAAAAGGCATACAGAGCAAGGCGTAAGACTGCTGGGCTCGTTGATGTGCATATCGCTACAAGCGACATGACAGCAAAGATGCTAGGGTACTTGGCTAGGTATGCGGGGAAAACGCAAGGCGAAGTTTTGAGCGATATTCTTGAAGATGTATTTCAAGAATACAGAGTGCGGTATGAAAAAAAGAAGGAGGAATTAACGTAACTTGTTACGTTAATTAATCGACATTTTTCTTTTCCGTAGTTGGATTTTGATCTTGATTTGACCCTCGGTAGAGATTATGGAACAATTTGGTAGGCGGCAGCCGGACAAATTGTGTAGTAAGTACACAATTACATTGTGAACGTCAAAATCAACAGTAAAACCTAAAAATTTCTACTTAAAAATTAACGTAACTCGTAACACTAATAAGATGAGCTATCAAATACTAAGAACTGCAAAATTGACGTCGTTTGGTGAAATTGGCGGATCTGGCTCTCATACGTTTCGAGAGCGCAAAACATCGAATGCAGACTCTAAAATGACCCCGCAAAACGAATTTTACGGGGCATCTAGGTCAGTTGATCTGATCTATGCATACAAAGAGCGGTTATCAAAAGTCAAAACTGTACGTAAAAATGCAGTGCTTGGTATTGAGTACATGATCACGTTTAGCCCTGATTTTGCTGATCGTCGCAGTCAAGATGAGTACTTTAAAGACGCGCAAAAGTGGCTAGAGACCAAGCACGGTAAAGATAACGTGTTATCTGTGTCTATACATCGAGATGAAAAAACACCGCACATCGTCGCTTATGTAGTGCCGATCGACGCAGCGGGCAAACTTAATGCCCGTGAATATCTTGGTGGCAAAAAAGTACTATCGGATATGCAGACCGATTTTCATTTAAAAGTTTCTGAAAAATTTGGCTTAGAACGAGGCGTGCTAGGCTCTACAGCCGAACATATCCCGATTAAGAAATTCTATGGTAATTTGAGCGCGCCAATCCCAGAGATAAAAACTATCGTGCCAGAGATCCCCGATTTATCGCTTTTTCAGCGGACACAACTGAGTTTAGGATTTGATACCAGCGAACACTTAGACGCTGTCGCAAAAGCCGCAAAAGCAGAGCTTGCGCGTGCTGCTGAGATAAAACAACGAGATCAAGTGCTTGCTGATAAAGCAAAGCAATACGATCTTGAAAAGCGTAATCGTGACGCGCTCACAAGCGAGCTAGAACGAGTTAAAGCAGATAACAAAGCTCTGTCGAGCAGATTGCGAGATCTGCCCTTAGATCAAGTTTTAACGGCGCTGGGTGCTACTCAAGATCCTGCTGACAAAAACAATTTCAAGACCGAGCAAGGTCGCATAACTGTGACCGGAACTAAGTTTTATAATCACGATTTATCGAAAGGTAGCGGGGGAGCTATTGATCTGACAATGCACTTACTTAACTGTAAGTATCCCGAAGCCATCAAGACCCTATCTGAGCATTTTGGAGCTGATGCCGTCGCGTCTGCTGTAGCTGCAAAGTCGATGCGCGTAGTCAATGCAATCGCAAAAGATGACACTGTAAAGCCTGCCTCAAGCCTGCCTGATGACTGTGGCCACAACTGGTCAGCAGTCAAAAAATGGCTGATGGAGTCGAGACATATACCCTCAAAAATTATTGATTATTTACGCGATAAGCGGCTAATAAGAGCTGATGATAGAGGGAATGCGATATTTGTTAATCAAAATTGCACGGGTGGCGAAATACGAGGCAAAGGCGCTAATTTCAAGGGTTACAGGGGTAAGCGTGGGCTTTTTGTGATCGATAGATTAACAGATAAAACCTTACTCGTTGTTGAGTCAGGCACAGACGCAATGGCATTGTTAGCAATGCAGCCTAACAGATATGGCAAGGTCGTATCGACTGGCGGCGACTTTGGCAAAGAGACGATAAAAGAGCTTAAAGCCTTGCAAGCTGCTGGTTACACTGTTTTTGTTGGTACAGATAATGACAAATCTGGACATGATAAGTTTGTAAAGCTTGCTCAGGAGCTTGAGCTTACGCACAAATATCGTGTAACGCCCGTAGGCCGAGATTGGCAAGAGGACCTTGCTGAGCAAGTTAAGCTAGGCTTTGGTGGAGTAGGATTTAAGCCTGCTCCTACTTCCGATGACGATTATTCTAGGCCAGTGTTTTAACGAACGGCAGGCATCAAATCGTTATTTTCTTCAATTCTAAGCATCCTAATATCTTTGACACACGTAGAAAACCATGGATATGTCTTAGCAAGCTCCTGAACAATTAAAACGCATGTTACAGCAGATATTTTATCTGGATCGCCAAAATAAACACTACCTTGAGTCCATTTAAACCCTCTGGACTCAAGAAATTTTCGAATATCGCCATAAGCGTTACCACTTGATTGATTATGGTAGTTATCGCCTAAGCAATTTGTATCAATGTCAAAAG
>QVQF01000040.1 GCA_003584895.1 Methylococcales bacterium | reverse complement strand
AGGGACAAGCCAGCATCGGCGAGTCGAGCCAGGCTCTCGATCAACTCCGCATAGTTGTCGCCAAGCACCCACGGGTAAGCGACCAAGACCTCATTTATACCGCTGGCTTTGCTTTCGGCGATCAGTTTGATGAATTCAGCGAATTTCTTTTCGTATCCAGGTGGTGTTTTCATGTGGTCATCAGCAATTTTCTTTCTGATCCGTAGGATACATTTTCTACTGCTGTCTCCCCGAGTTCAAGCCCGGAGTTCAACGACACTCCTGAGCATCCTTTTCACTAAAACCAAAATCAGCGTGCCCGGCTCCGACTATTTTTGCCCAATCCGGGACTTGACAGGAAAGCAACTGAACCTCCCCGCTGAGATCAACACCACCAGGTTCGAGTTCCAGAAGCACAGTGCATGGTTTTCCGCGTTGCCGATGATTGCACATCACTTCCCGCTTAGTCTTGAGGTGCCTGCAATTGCAGTAGTTTCGTTTCGAGTTCGCCAATTTGACGATTGGAATTGATCAGCTTTTCGACGTAGTCCTCGCGTTCCAGGGCAAAGCCTTCGCGCTCGCTTTTCAACTGCTCAATGTAATAATCTTTCGCACGGTTGGTGATTTTCAGGTCCATCAGTTCCTGTTGAAGCCTCGGAATGTTTGACACCTCACTATTGGCTTCCGCCGGCGCCCTGTTCGCCGGTGATTCAGAATTCTTCGGAACGCTGCTGCCGGGGCCAGAATTGCCGACCGACTTCGCTGCTTTCGCCTGTTCCTCTTTGATCGCGAGTCCGACGCTCTGACTTGAGATGAAATAGCGGCGCTCGTTCGGATCAAAATACGCGTCGAGCCGCGGGATGCCGAGTTTGTTTGGCTGGCACCAGTTGATAATGCTGCGTTCCGTGCGGGCTACGCCTGCGGAGTCAAACATTCGCGCAACTTCACGCACGGTGAGCGTGTGGCTTTCTTTGCGTTCGGTAGCCTCCGGTAAGGTGCGGAAGCCCTCCGCATCCTGCGGAACGGTGCCGAAGGGTGCGGAATTGTTCGGAATTCTGCCGAATGGATATGAAACAAGGGATTGTTGTGACATGGTGATGAGGGATTACGAATAATACGGAAGCGGCAGGGCATCGAGTTGTGCACAGGGACAAACCCGGCCACCTATGAGACAATTGTACCATATGAAGTCGATTGGGAAAATCATCCGCGAATGTAACATCCAACTGGACACGACGGACCCCGTCACGCGCGGGGGTTTTACCCAAGTCCCGAATTTCATCCTGAAAGACCCAAATTTGTCTGTCGGAGCCAAGCTGTCCTACGCCATGTTCCTCAGCTATGCGTGGCACAACGATTCTTGCTTCCCAGGACAGGACCGACTTGCGGCCGACATGGGACTGAGCCGGTCACGGGTCACGGAACTCGTGAGCGAATTGAGCCGGGCGGGTCTACTGACGATCCAGCGGCGAGGACAGGGCCGAACCAACTACTATACGGTGCATTTTCAGGTTACCGGAAAGGGAATGACTGGCCGCCGCGCTTTGTCCGACATCCAGATGTCGATTAGCCGACATCAAGAAGTCGGCCTGCCAACCACCAGTGGTCAGCCCGCCGACTTCACTCTATAGAATAATATTCAGATGAAGAATATGCAGTACGTACCCATTCAAGAAAAACCGTGCCCGCTACATGTGGATAACTCGCTTTTGACAATCGTGCTGGCGCTGCTCGCTATGAGTTGCGAGCAGGCCAGACGTGAACTGCAAAACAGCACCGCCCAACAAAAAAGCCTGCCGGTGATCGCGTTTTAGCAACACGAAAGCGCCCTGTCACACTTGGTCGGACAACTCAATCAAATCTTGTCAAAAGAACGGTGTTTGTGGCCATCAGTCAAATACCTCCTGCAACAATCGCTCCAGTTGCCCGCTCAGGTACAGCGGCAACGACAGGAGTTGCACCTTCGTTCTTTCCGCTCCGGGCAAGCTGACCTCTTCCAGCACCGCCGGCCGGAGATGAAACCGCACCGCGCGCTGCCGTCTCTTCTCCTGTAAGAACTGGTACAACGACCGCAGCGTCCCGGTCTTGCCAGCTTTCACTTCGACGGGGAGTATCTCTTGATGCCGGCTGATCACGTAGTCCAATTCGGCGCTGGCGTTCTTCGCTTCCCGGCTCCAGTAGAACAGTTGCGGGTCTTCAAACGGCAACGCCGCCGCCAACAATTGTTGCCCGACATACTGTTCCGCCAACGCCCCCTCGTTGACGGTGATCAGATCCTCCGCACCGACCAGGTCCAGACCGCACAACCGGTTCACCAGACCGACATCGAGAAACAGCGCCTTGAAATGGCGTTCATCCCGTTCGGCACCGAGCGGCAGACCGTTCGCCGCCGTGCGAAACACCGGCTGCACCACCCGACTCTGCGCTAACAACTCAAACGCCCGCCGCACGTCGCCCGAGCGATCTTCGCGACTCACGTTCACGAACTTCATCTTCCGGCCCACATTTTCGGCCACATGCCGATAGGTCTGCCGCATCAATTCATGCAATCGCCGTGGGCCGTACTTGCCAAAATCATCCTGCACCGTCGCTACCAGTGAGGTCTGAATCCGCTGCACCTCCAACAAATCCTGCCGCTCGGCATAGACCCGCACCGGCTCCGGCATTCCGCCGATGAAAAAGTACCGGCGCAATAACTCCAAGAACCGTTTCTCCATTGCCGCACTCACCGGCTCGCCCACTCCGACCCGGCCCAGGTACTCGACCAGCGCCGGCCCTTCCAGCGCCTCCACGAATTCCTCGAACGATAGCGGGTGGAGATGGAGATATTCGATCCGGCCCACCGGCATCGAATGAGCAAACTCCCGCAAGGCGAAATCCAACAGCGACCCCGCTGCAATGACGTGCAGTTCCGGCATCAACTCGTAGAAGTAACGCAACACCGCCAACGCCGGCGGACAGGCTTGAATCTCATCAAGAAACAACAGCGTTTCCCCCGGTTTGATTGCCCGTCCCTTCAACAGCGCCAGTTCCTCCAGCAACCGTTTCGGGTCCGGTTGGGCGAACAATCCGTGCAAGTCCCGCTCCCGTTCCAAGTCCACCGTCAGAACTGACTGAAAATGCTCCTGTCCCCAGTGCTCGACCAAGTAGGTCTTACCGACCTGACGCGCCCCACGCAATACCAGCGGTTTGCGCCCAGGCCGCTGCTTCCATTCCGTTAAAAATGCCTGTACCTTACGTTTCATTTGGGTTGGATATCAGCATATCCTCGACAAAATTACCATTGGAATTTGACACTCATCCACCATTTCCATACGCGACGCGACGTAAACTGTTTTCGGTCTGTTGCATCCGCCGAGTCGTTGTGACAACAACCGGTGGAGGCTACATACGCCCCTGCTTACATGATATGTAGGGGTTGTCGGAAAGCCGACTTTGACTGTTACGGCTTAACCGCCGGCTACGCGCTCCCCCAACGTGTGTCGTGCTACCGCCCGACTTCGCGCGCTTTTTCCTCCGGCTATCGGGAGCTGGGCCTGCCTAACCGTCAGTCCGCTCCATAAAAGCGCGCGAAGTCGGGCGCTACTCGGTCGAAATCGACCTGCCCGACACACGTTGGGGGAACTGGT
>QVQF01000042.1 GCA_003584895.1 Methylococcales bacterium | reverse complement strand
TGATGAAGATGCCACCACCTTTGCCTTGCGCCCACGACAAAAAGGCCAAGTCACCGTCGTCGATGAAATCGTGCAACAAGCCTCAGAAGCCGCCAACAGTTTGCTAATTCCCGAAGGTTTACAACCCGACACCTGGAGTGCAACCAAAGGCATCCAACGCTTTTATCTGCGCATGTTGGATATAGAAACCACCGGCGCATCAAAACTGGATAACTACCAAAACTTCGCCAAAGCCTTTCATGTCGATGATTACACCAAAATAATGGCGAGCATGGCACCCAACAAGGCCCGCTTAAAAAACATAGCAGAATTCAGCTCACGAGATTTAAGTGACAGTACAGAAATCGGCCCCACGTACCTCGGCAAACTCATCATCGCCCTGCAACAACTCCTGCAAGATAAAGAACCTCAGACCGTGATAAATTACCTCCATTCCGACATCACCAATTTTCTGGAAGCTAGGCCCCTGTTAATCGACATTACCGAATTTATCGCCGCTAAAACCAGAGACAGTCAAGTGCGTGATGTAGCGGAGATTTTGGTAGCGCGGATGCGTAATCAGAGATTGGCATAACTTCAACTTGTTAAGTTTTGAATTTCCCATTAGGAATTAGAATGAGTATTTTAATAAAGTCTGTCAGAATCGCTGGATTCAGAGGGTTGAAAAATATCGAAGTTGAACTTGAGCAAACAACGGTCCTCACTGGTATGAATAATTCCGGTAAAACTTCCTTTCTTAAGGCGTTGCAATTGGCATTGGGAAATAGGCTATTTTTATCACCAGATGATTTTTATATTCAAGGAAATGAAAAAGCGGAAAAAATTATCATTGATCTGTTATTAATTTCAATAGATCAAGATGGAAATCAAATGACAGAGTTTTCTGAAGACTGGGAAACACTATTCACTACAAATAGAATACGAACCGATGATTCAAGTAATTCTTTTGTTCCATTGAGAACCATCATCATCTTCGACTCAATGAAGAACAACTACAAAACACAGCAATCTATTTTACAGGCATGGCCTGACTTTGAGTCAGAAGATAAAATAGGCTGGTTTGAGTCTGAAAATGGCATAAAAAATTCATTTAGATTTGATGAAATTCCTTTTTTCTACATGGATGCTCAACGAGATATTTTGGAAGATATTAAGCTAAAAAGCTCTTATCTTGGCAAGATGCTTGATAAGATTACATATCCAAAAGAAGTAGTAAAAGAAATTGAAGCACAGATAAAAGCACTCAATGAAACTGCTGTCAGTAGTAGCGATATTTTATCCACTATCAAAACAACGCTAAAAGAGTTGGATACCGCAATGGATAGCCATAGTGAAGGCATAGATATTACGCCATTTACCAAAAAACTCCGCGACTTGAGTAAAGGCTTATCGATTTATTATACAGATCAGAAAGACAGCTTCCCCATGGAATATCATGGCATGGGCACAAGAAGTTGGTCTTCACTTTTAACACTTAAATCTTTTATTTCATTATTAAATAGCAATGCCGGAAATGACGATTCTCCATTTTTTCCTATTTTGGCAATTGAAGAACCAGAAGCCCATTTACACCCCAATGCTCAAAAGAAACTATACGGACAAATTAATACTATTTCTGGACAAAAAATAATTTCTACGCATTCACCTTATGTTGCGGCAGCTGCAGATTTAAAACAGATAAGGAATTTTTATAAAGACGATGCAGTTCATTGTGGACAGTTTGACGCTGATCTATTAAACGATAAAGAAAGTATTAGGAAAATTAATAGGCAAGTTGTTAATACGAGAGGCGAGATATTTTTCTCAAAATTGCTGGTGTTTTTTGAAGGTGAAACTGAAGAGCAAGCTTTGCCTATATTTTCTCAGAATTATTTTGGCAAAAGTCCCGTTGAAATGGGTATTGATTTTATCGGTGTCGGTGGCTGTGAAAGTTACTTGCCTTTTCTTAGATTTTCCGAAGCACTGAATATTCCTTGGATTATTTTTAGTGATAATGATCAAGGTGGAAAAGTTGAAAAAATTGTTAAAAATCAGTTCGCTAAGAGTAAATCAAAATACATTGAAAAAGATTGTTTAGTATTTTTAGTTGATGGTGATGATTTTGAAAAACAACTTATTCGTGATGGCTTTAATAATGAAATAAAAAAGGCAATTCTTTCTTTAAAAACTTATAACAATGAGCAGCATGAAAACGCTCAAAAGCCTAAAGACGAAACAGAAATTAATTTATATGATGATGAAAAACTATATGGGGTGATAACTAGCGATAAAGCTCAATTTGGCCCAATTATCGCCGAGGAAATCATCAACAGCTGCAAACCACTACCCTCTAAAATCGTCCACCTCTTCGAGAAAATAACAACAATATTGACCAATAAGGAGCCAAACTAATGTCTCCTAAAGCAACACTATCACCCAAACAAGAAGAAATTGTTTTTGCCGAAGATGGTTCTATTTATGTTAAAGCGAGTGCTGGCTCAGGCAAAACCCGCGTGTTGACTGAAAGGATACGTTATCTTCTAGGTAAAACTAAAAAAAGGATTCTAGCTTTAACTTTTACCAATAAAGCGGGTGAAGAAATAAGGCAACGACTCAATGATATTACAGAACTAGAGAGCCGTTTATTTATAGGGACTTTTCATGGTTTTTGTCAGCATGTGTTAGAAAACCATGGGGCTCTGATCGGCTTGTCTAAAATGCCGCATATCTTTGAAGAAGAAGCGGATAGATTAGAATTGATAGAACAAGCTATCGAACAAACCCCTTCGTATGCCGATGAATACAGAAACAAAAGTAAAAAAGAACAGCAAAATTATCGTTATCGAGGGTTACATTTTATTGCAGAAGTAAAAGGAAAGCTTATTTCAGATGATGAGCTATGTAACCATACCGATGATGATAATTTTATTTTGCTCTACCAAACCTATCAGGATATTTTACGCTCCCAAAATGCCATAGATTTTGATGATTTATTATTACTCACCTACAACCTTTTCATAAGTCAGCCAAATATTGCAGCATTGTATAGAAGAAGCTTCCAATCTATTTGCATTGATGAAGCTCAAGATTTAAATAATGCACAATATAAATTATTACTGGCACTCGCTAATGGTGAACATAAAAACATCATGATGGTGGGCGATCCCAATCAGTCCATTTTTCATTTTACAGGTTCTTCGCCCGATTTTATGGGTAAAATGTTTGTTAATGATTTTAATCCGACCCCTTTTGTATTAAATGAAAACTACCGGTCATCAAAATCGGTATTAGAAGCGGGTAATAAAATTATTCCCGAAACAAAAGACACCTCAAATACTGTCAAAGTTGGTTTATTTGAAATACATCCGCTTGATGATGATGACTCAGAAGCCCAATGGATAGTTGATAAAATAAAATCCCTTGTTACTTCTAAACATCATGATGATATTGAAGGTGATATTTGCTACGAAAAAATAGCGGTACTTGCGCGTAATAAATATGTATTCAATAAATTAGAATCAATATTAAAAGAAAATAATATCCCTTGTTATTACAAAATGACACCTGGAGCTATTAAATTTGAGTCAGATTTAATGAGGCTATTTGATTTGTCCTTACGTATAAAAATTAATCCCTTAGACATATTACATAAAGAACGACTACTGACAGCGTTAAACAT
>QVQF01000107.1 GCA_003584895.1 Methylococcales bacterium | reverse complement strand
CCCTGCTATAGCTACTTTAGCCTTGAGATGGCTTTAGCTGGTCTTGCAGTAGCTGCTTTAAGGTCTGCTATATGTTTAACACGTCCTGCTATAGCTACTTTAGCCTTGAGATGGCTTTAGCAGGTCTTGCAGTAGCTACTTTAAGGTCTGCTATATGTTTAACACGTCCTGCTATAGCTACTTTAGTCTTGATATAGCTTTAGCAGGTCGTCCACTTTATTTAATCCAACGACTCATTGCCTCTAGTCAATAAACTGCTCTTTTTTGAAAGTATTACACAATAATATTTTTAAAAATATACGTAGTAATACTGTTTATTGGATTTATTTTGAGTGTATGCAAAATTACGAAGTTATTTTTTGCTTTTTTATTGGGTGAATATCTGGAATAAAACAGCTGATTAAATAACAAGCTCAACTTAACTGCGTTGCCTCTAAACCTGGATTGTGATAGTTTATAACCCTAGCAATAACCCTTTAATAAGATGAGATTATTTTAATGTTTGATCCTAAGTCTATAGATGACATCGCCAGCCGTTTAGCGGGCGTTATTCCTCCTGGTCTGAATAATTTAAAAGACGATTTGGAAAAAACTTTCCGAGCTGTGTTGCAAGGCACTTTGTCCAAATTAGATTTGGTGACGCGTGAAGAGTTTGAAGTGCAAAAGTTGGTTTTAGCTAAAACCCGTTCAAATTTAGAAAGCCTAGAAAAACGTGTTGCCGAAATAGAGCAATCTGTTTTAGATAAAGCCGATTTATAACCGTTAACTCGATACGATTTAGGTATGGGTTTAGCCGTTATCTATAGTCGAGGCCGTTCCGGCATTAATGCTCCGCTGGTAACGGTTGAGGTTCATGTCGCGAATGGCTTGCCGGCACTTAATATCGTCGGATTACCCGAGACAGCGGTAAAAGAAAGTAAGGATAGAGTTCGAGGCGCGATATTAAATTCTCGCTTTGAATTTCCAGCCCAGCGCATTACCGTCAATCTAGCACCAGCGGATTTACCCAAAGAAGGCGGGCGCTTTGATTTAGCCATTGCTTTAGGGGTTTTAGCCGCCTCTGGCCAAATCCCTATGGCTAACCTTAATGAGTATGAGTGCGTCGGTGAACTGTCTTTAGGCGGTGAGTTACGGCCTATTAATGGTGTACTGCCTATTGCCATTCAAGTTAGAAATCAACAAAGAAAATTAATCTTACCTAAAGAAAATACCGCAGAAGCCGCCTTGGTCAAAGGTATTGAAATTATACCGGCGGGTCATCTGTTAGAAGTCTGTGCACATTTAAGTGGTCAAACGCTGATTCAAAGTGAATTTCAACAACCTAAGGCAACTGAGATTATCAGTAAGATTGATTTTTCTGATGTACATGGTCAGTATCATGTTAAAAGAGCTTTTGAAATTGCCGCTGCCGGTGCGCATAATGTCATTATGCTAGGTCCGCCCGGTACAGGTAAGTCCATGCTGGCGGCAAGACTATCTTCTATTTTACCGTTATTAACCGAAGAGCAAGCTCAAGAGAGTGCGGCTATCGCTTCAATCAGTGATCAAGGCCTTGATGTCGCTAATTGGTTAAAGCCTCCATATCGAGCGCCGCATCATACGGCATCGGCAGCGGCTATGGTGGGTGGTGGCAGTAATCCACGGCCGGGTGAAATATCTCTGGCTCATAATGGCGCTTTATTTCTGGATGAGCTGCCCGAGTTTGATAGAAAAGTTTTGGAAGTCTTACGTGAACCCTTAGAAACTGGACATATCACTATTTCCCGTGCTGCTAGGCAAGTTGACTTCCCGGCGAGGTTTCAACTTGTTGCCGCCATGAATCCATGTCCCTGTGGTTATTTAGGCGATGCTTCTGGCCGTTGTCATTGTACGTCTGAGCAGGTGCAGCGTTATCGCGCAAGAGTGTCTGGACCTTTATTAGATCGTATTGATATGCACTTGGAAGTACCTAGAATTTCTCATGAAGTGTTGCGTAAAGGTGTGGCAGGGGGGGAAGAAACCAGTGCAACTATCAGAGCAAGAGTGATTGCTGCGCGTAATATTGCCCTAGCGCGTAGCGGTAAAGCGAATTCGGCACTCACTGCAAAAGAAGTGAAGCAGTTGTGTATTTTATCGGAGCAAAGTCATCAGTTGTTAGAGCAAGCGATGGATAAATTTGGTTTATCACATCGGGCTTATCATCGTATCTTAAAAGTGGCACTGACCATTGCCGATTTGGCGGGCTCAGAGCATATTGACATTAAGCATTTGAGTGAAGCGATTAGTTATCGCAAGTTAGATCGACATCAATAGTGGCACGGTGTACGTGCCACAGTCGTAGCTTTATTTTACTTTGACTAATTCTTTATCGTCGCTAGAGAAACGGCAGATACCTGCAGCAAAATTATCACAGTCTTTTGATTGTTCGATTTTTGCGCCATCAGCACTCAAATGGATTTTTAATTCGCAATAAGTTGCTTCGCCTGGAGAATGTTTTTTCAGGACTAATTCAGTCGCAGAGAGTGCTTTAGCTTCTCCAAAAACTTCGCCAGAACAAGCTTTACTGCCAGCTTCGTTAGCATTAGGTTCAAAATTGACATCAGCGCTAACCGTCGTTTCATTATTCAGGTTAGTGACTCTTAAATGTTGAACATGATTACCATCACGTAGCACATAATGATCAGTGGTTGCGAAAGCGCTGCCAGTAACTAGCAACGAGGCAATCAGAAACAAGGTTTTTTTCATGATATTAGTCCTTTTGTGTAGGGGTTAGAGTGATCTGTAAAGAGGTCGTCAGCATTTTACCTTATTGCAGGCAGTTACTAAAAGCCTATAAAAAAACAAGGCGAATAAATGATCTTTTAGATGTAGGTAGCGATAATGAGAATATTGGCAGTCTAGCTAAATCGCAACAGTTGTTAACGTTCTAAATATTATATAGCCTTAGATTTTACAAAAAGATAAAAATACATTTATAAACAGTTAGATAAGGCGTTTTTGTTCTGGTCTACGTAGTTCTACGAATAGATTTATTAATGGATTGTTGTTTATATATTAACTGCTCCCTTCGCTATGACTTTTGTGAATATGATTGATTGAGTTACATGTTTACTAAGCTTGCAGTAGGGACGCAATTAGATAGTCTTAACTCAAAATCAAGACTTAAGCTCTGCTACTATTAAGTAGAGTAGAAATGATTTCTGAGGGGGTGACATCGACAACATCAATATTCTAAATTAAGGGTAGAAAAATGAAAAAATTAGCAGCGCTATTTGCAGGTTTGTTATTGTGTTTGAGTACTACAGTTTTCGCCGATGAACATACAGAAAAAGCACTGGTACATGCTGATGCGGCGGTAGTTCATGGTAAAGCTGGGCACGCTCCGATTTTGGTTACACATGCAAAAAAGGCTTTGGATCATACGCTCGCTGGATCTATAGTCGCTAAAGGGGCATCAAAAAATCATTTAGATGCTGCTTCAGCATCATTGCAAAAAGCAATTGATGAGGGCAATTTAGGGCATGTGGATGACGCGACTAAATCAGCTGAAGAAGCTGTAGAGCACATTAAAGCGGGTAGTAAATAATATTAATAGCTGATAAGAAACGGGTGGACTAATCTGCCCGTTTTTTTTACTAAAAACGGAGTAAGTTCTCCGCTTTAAACAACATTGATTAAATTGCTATCTTTGGCACAAAGTATTACCCATTTAATTAATAAGAT
>QVQF01000075.1 GCA_003584895.1 Methylococcales bacterium | reverse complement strand
CAGCAGACTATTGAGCAAGATTTTATTGCTGAAGAAGTGCCGGTATCTTTGGTTTATAATGGCATTCCACACGTGGTTATGCTGACAACGCCGACTAATCTTGAAGAGTTCGCGTTGGGTTTTAGTATCACTGAAGGGATTATTAAAACACCACAAGAACTGCTTTCAGCCCGTATTTATAATCGCCGTAGTGGGATTGAAGTACATCTTAAAATACCAGAACATCGCGCGGTCTGTATAACTGATAAGGGCAGAAACTTAACAGGACGTACAGGTTGTGGTTTATGCGGCGCCAGTACCTTGGAGCAGGCTATACGACGACCCAAGGCCGTTACTGGGGATTTAACCCTAGCCGCAAGTGAGCTGTCTGCTGCATTAGCTGACATGAAGCACAGGCAAAGCCTTAATGATTTAACGGGATCAGTACATGCTGCGGCATGGGTGGTTCCTGGTCAGGGCATAGTCGATATACGTGAAGACGTAGGACGACATAACGCACTAGATAAACTTATTGGTTTATTATTGCGTAGTGGTAAAGACTTAGCATCTGGTTTTGTTCTAGTCACAAGTCGTGCCAGTTATGAACTAGTACAAAAAACAGCTAGCGTTGGGATTACCATGTTAGCCGCTATCTCTGCACCTACTGGACTAGCCATTAGTTTAGCAGATGAAGCTGGGCTTACTTTGATTGGGTTTGCTCGCGAAAATAGGCATGTTGTTTATACCCATCCACAACGTCTAACCCATATTTAAATTTAATTAAAAGTATCATGAAAACTAAAACTCTTATCAAAATGGCCAACAGTATTGGTGATTTTTTTAACGCAGAAAGCGATAAAGAACTTGCCGCTGCTGGCGTAAAAAATCACATCGCAAGGTCATGGGACCCTAGAATGCGTAGAGAATTAATTGCTTATTATCAGCATGATGGTTCGGAGCTAAGTGATCTAGTTAAAGTCGCTGTGTCTCGACTTGAAGCGACTTAAGTCGGTAAATAGCTAGCTTGATGATCGAGACTCATGTCGATCATCAAAGATGTCTTATGTTTATTTGTCGGCCTTATCTAATAAGGCTTTAGCGGCATCAGTATCGACTTTTATTTTCTCTACAGCTACCCGAAATTTATTTTGTTTTTCATTAGCTATTTTTGCGATGAGTGCTTTATCAGCGTTCGCTTCATTAACCATGCAAGTGTTATAGGTTATACTTGCTTGCTGCCATTCATTGATAGCCTTTATACTTTGATTGTAAGTTTCAATATTGTCTTTCTTAATAACAGGAATTTCTGGCTCATTGCCGCATGCACTGGGTGACCAAACATTGTTATTAATTGATCCAGCCATACAGACGGATACACTGGCAGTGATTAGTAATAAGGTAATAGATGTTGTTTTTATCATAGTTATGTCTCAGATGATCGTTGAGTTGAATTGTGTTATTTGTAGTGAGATATTGATTCAAACAGTGTAGTGAGTGTAATCTTTGCTGGACAATACTGCAAATACAAGAGCCACTCAGACAGTGTAAACTTATTTGAGTGGCTAGTTTATCTAATACTACTTTTTGATTTCTGTCTTGACTGGAGCAGGAGTCCCTGTATCACTCACTAAGATATCATTAGTATTTTTTTCAAGTATCTTTTTAGTGATCCCTTTAACCTGAGTCAAATCCTCTACCGTTTTGAAGGGACCCTTTTCTGATCTATATTTAACGATTGCTTCAGCTTTTTTCTGACCTATACCTGCTAAAGCATCAGCGATGGTTTTTGCATCAGCGCTATTAACATTAACGGGAGTGGCCATAGCCATAGAATTAACAATAAACAGTGCCAATAACATGAGTAATTTTTTCATAATTTTTCCTGAAATATAAAAGAATTTGAAATGAATTGAATACTTTTGATGTTGAATGAACATAACAAAAGTACTCATAAGAAAAGTCTAGTGACTAATGGCGAGAAGGCAAGTGCGAAAAAGAAAAATAAATATTTTTAAGGTGCGTTGGCTATAATAATGGCTCTTTTAGGTGCGGGTAAGCCTTCGCATGTTAATTTTGGGTCCTCAGAATTTAAAAAATCTTTGAGTGAGTGAAAGTGCATCCATTCAGTGCTGCGTTGTTCTTCTATACTAGTGTCGGTAACATCAACTAAGCGTATATTTTTAAAACCACAGCGTTTTAACCAGCTGATTAAGGTATCGCAGCTGGGTAAAAACCAAACATTGCGCATCATGGCATAACGATCTTCAGGCAATAAAGTGTCACCTAATACACCGTCTATGACGAGTGTTTCTAAGATCAATTCTCCACCTGATGTTAAGCAATCTCTTAATTCCATGAGGTGATCGAGAGGTGAGCGACGATGATAGAGCACGCCCATCGAGAACGCTGTGTCGAAAGCTTTTAAACCATAAGGCATATCTTCTATGCCTAAGGGCAATACATAAACAGGTGAGGTTCCGTAGCATTTCTTAATGAGTTGAAATTGCATAACATTAAGTAGAAAAGGATCTATACCTATGACCATTTTTGCCTCAGCGCCCAGCATACGCCAACAATGATAGCCATTGCCACAGCCTACATCTAAAACTAAACGATGTTTAAGTGGACTAATATGATCTTTTAACCTATCCCATTTCCAATCTGAACGCCATTCGGTGTCAATCTTAATCCCGAATAAGTCGTAAGGACCTTTACGCCAAGGGTGTAGGGCTTTAAGTTGTTGTTCAAATGTTAGGCTATCTGAGCTTGATAACTCATCAGCTAAACCAATTTGTATAGCAGAAGCATCTAATGTTTGGTGCTCGGTGTTTAAGGGTACTAGCTGCTCAATAAGGTTTTGCCATGCTTCTAAATGACCATGCTTTGAAGTATCAAATGCTTTAGCGAGTTGTTGTGGCAATAACTCTACCCAAGCATCGGCTTTTGCCGCGCGTAATGTTTCGTATAAAGGTTGATAATCCATCATTTGAAGTATGGTATTGAGATAACAATTGAGTTGATGCTGAGTAAAGCAGAAACATAGATCGGGTTAGCTATAGCGTAACCCGACAACGTTTGGTGGCTTAAGAGTTTTTTGCAGCTAAGGCTTCGATGTTGCGTTTGGCTAGGCTATCAATGACCGCCGATAAAGAGCCCTTAGTTTGTACTTCTGTACTAAAGGTTGTGCGGTAATTAGTGATTAGGCTTACACCTTCAATCATAATATCGTAAGCTTTCCAATCTCCGTCAGCTAATAACATGCGGTAATGTACGGCAACAGGTTGTAGTCCTGGTTGTAATACTTCAGTTTTAACGACTGTTTTAGTCGCGCCTTCTTCCATTTCCAAGGGTAAAAAGCGTATAGACCAATCTTTAAATTCTACAAAAGCACGAGAATACGTTCTAACTAACAGTGTCTGAAATTCTTTTTTAAAGCGGGCTTGTTCATCAGGCGTTGCAGAGTTCCAAAGCTTGCCTAGCACTAAGGCAGATATCTTATCGAAATCGGTATGAGGTAAAATGGCTTCATTCACAAATTTATTAACATTAGCAAAATCTTTGATAAACGCTTTATCTTGCATTTTGTGTTGTAATTTTGTTGAAGCACTTTCAATGGCAAGCTGTGGAGCGGATAACTCTGCTGCCATGATGCGAGTAAGCGGCATTAATGCCAGTAATGCTGCAAGAAAACCTAACAAAGTGTAGCGTCTAACGTTCATAAAACCCTCTAAGTTAAAACTAGTTTATAGTTACTCTATTTTCGAATAGGAGTCAG
>QVQF01000170.1 GCA_003584895.1 Methylococcales bacterium | reverse complement strand
TTTTCGTGTATGGCCAAACGCAATTCTTTTTCAAGAGCAACCCTAGCATTAATATCCGCTTGCATTTTAGGATCAAAAAAACGCAGCGTATTACGACCTGACGTTTTGGCTTGATACATGGCAATATCAGCTTGTTTTAATAACTCATCGGTAGACTGCTCATGGCCTTTAAATAAAGTCACCCCAATACTAGGGGTACTGCGATATTCATGTATCGACAATTGGTAATTCTGATTAAGCTTAACTTGTATTTTATGGCCGATGGTTTCAACAAAAGCTGCCGCTTCCGGCGCCTGATCATAGAGATCTTCGAGCATCACGACAAACTCATCGCCTCCTAAGCGGGCAACCGTATCACCTTCGCGCACACAAGATACCAAACGCTGCGCGACTTGTTGCAGTAATAAATCGCCCATATCATGACCTAAAGTGTCATTGAGATTTTTGAAGTTATCCATATCGATAAACATCAACGCCCCCAACTTGCCACTCCTATGACTGGCTGCTAAAGCAAGCTTTAAACGGTCTTGTAATAATAAGCGATTAGGTAACTCCGTTAGTGAATCATAAAAAGCTAAGCGTTCAATTTTATCAACCGATTCTTTTCTCGAGGTGATATCAACAAAAGTCCCTACATAATTAGCAATTTTATCATGCTGATCCTTCACTACGGTGATCGTCAGATATTCTAAATAAATTTCGCCACACTTGCGGCGATTCCATATTTCACCCTGCCAAGAACCATTATCCTTAATGCTCTTCCACATAGATTCATAAAAAGTTTCTTCTTGTCGATCAGAACGCAGTATATTGGGACTACAGCCTACGACCTCATGTTCTTCGTAACCGGTAATCTTAGTAAAAGAGCTATTAACACGCAGTATATTAATATTAGCATCAGTCACCACAATACCTTCTTGCGATTCAAAGGCAATAGCCGCAATACGTAATTGCTGATCGGCCCATTTACGCTCACTAATATCTCGCGAAGAATTAAAAAGTACTAGATTACCCTCTAATTCCAACGCTAAGCCACTAATCTCTACATCAATAGTGCGACCATCTTTACAGCGATGTCTAGTTTCAAATAGATTTAAATGCTGCTGTTCGAATTGCTTCTTAACTAAAAACTGCAACTCTTCTCTATTAAATTTCGCATCCCATTGCGCGACATTCATGCCGACAACCTCATCTCGGGTATAACCTAACATCTTGCAAAATGAATCACTGGCCTCGATAACATTGCCGTCAACATCAAGAATATGGACGCCATCACTGGAGTTACGCAAAAAAGCCAGATTCTTTTCGCTTTCTTTATGTAACGCCTGCTCAGTGCGTAGCCGCTCACTAATATCGCGGAAGTACCCAATGACCAACTTCCTATGATCGTAATTGATATAATTAGCGGAAATTTCAACCGCAACAACTTGATCACCAGAAATCCGGTGCTGACTTGTAAAGGTCAGATGATGGTCATTTTTTAATTGCTCCCATAACCGTCTAAGTGTTTTAGGATCAGTCTCTATGATCAAATCTCGCGCATGCTTAGTAAGCAATGCGGCATAAGTCAGGCCAAAATGACGACAAGCAGCCTCATTAACAAAGATGATTTTAAAGTCATTATCTACATCCAAAATATAAATAGGATCATCTGTGTGTTCAATCAGCGCATTAAACATCTTCAGTTCCTTATCCTGATGATATAGTTTTTTTGATGCACTATTTAAAGCGGATACTAGCTGCTGTAATTCAGTCGTAGACGACATATGCTCCAGCACTTGTCCGTAGTTCTCAGGTAGGGCATGAGCAAACCGAGTTGCTCGCCTGATTTGTAAAACAGGTCGACGCAGCACCAACACCAGCCAAAGAGTAAATAGCATGACCGTAAAAAGAGTGAATATAGCGGTCTGCTTAAAAATATGCAGCTGGGTTTCAATGACTTGATCTAGTGACAATTCAGATCGCACCCAACCTAAAGAACTAAGATCAGCACTAATAGGTGCCCAGCTTATTATATGATTAGCCTCTAGTATTGAGTTGAACTGATCGAAATGAGGTGATGCCATCAGCCCCCCATGAGCAACCAACCAGGCGCCATTTGTTAAATTACGCTTTACCTGAACAATAACATGCTCTCGGTCATTAACAACATATAAGCCATTTAAGTTAGGATAAGCCGTAAATTGAGTAACCGTTTGCTCAATACCCGCATAATTTTTAACAATAACATCTGAGGCGACTGCTGTAGCAAGCCCGCTGGTGATTAAATAAGCTTCCTGATAAGCTGACTGAGTTGCCAACTCACCTTGCTCAACAGCGACATAAATACCTAAAGAAAATATAGAAATAATAGAACCTAACGCGACGATTAGCCCTATACGAACTAATAGGCTGTTAAGCCAACGCTTCATTCGCCCTCATACACGGTAAATTTTTCAAGACCCAGCTTTTCTAGCGCCAGATAATCTCGCCCGTAATCTGCGGCAACTGGCTTAGGCATTTGGATAGCATCAAACAGCTCCGCATTAGCAGGATCAGCGGCTAGTGCTATAAAGCTAGCCGTCACTTTAGCTCGCAGCGCCTCTGAAATACGCGGATTAGCCATCAGCGGATGGGGCGAAAAACCCGGCGTCACATATAAAATGCGTAATTGATCATGTATATCAGCCGGCTCACGATCAAAGGTATTATTAACACCCCCCCCAGCAACGACATCCTCCATCACGACACTGCGATAGACATTACTATGGGTTTTAACAAAACTAGGAATAATATTAATATGTTTTTCAGCCAATAAAGCTTGACTCAATAAAGACGCAGCAAAAGAATTAGGGGCAGGAAAAGCCACCTTCTTGCCATCAAGTTCTGCCACTGAAGCAATAAGGTTATCGTTCCTGACCACTACTATGCCTTTTAGCTGTTCTGCAGAATCTCTAAGCAGCGGAATATAGGCCTGCTGCCTTTTAGCCACGATACAGTGATAAGGATTTACAAAGGCAAAATCAGGTACACCTTTATAAAGTGCAGTTTCAAAAGCCGGAATAGTGGGGACGATCATTAATTCGAAATTAAGCCCCGTTGCTACACCTAATTTTTCTAGCACGGGCACCCATGCTTTATGAGTAGAAAGAGCTGTTAACTGGGGTACGATATAAACACTATAGATTTTATTATCAGTTTCAGCGGCTACGCTTACACCAGAAACAATAACACCCAAAAGTAGATAAAACCTAAATACTCGCATCATTGACTATCCATTATATTGTAGTTGCCGTTATTATTGGGTTACGAAAAACTTGCAACCCAATCTATGCGCCTCTATTACGATAAGAATTTACTACTCGTATGCTTAATAAAATACCCAATAGTCCCATGTAAAGCAAGGGCTGACTTACATCTAATTTTACTAGCCACAAATAATGTAAACAAGCTGATAATACAGCAACATAAACCAGCTTATGTAAGGTAAACCAGCGCCTACCCAGCTTCTTTTTAAAATACTTTATTGAGGTGATAGCCAAGGGGATCAATAACAAATAGGTCAGTAAGCCGACTAGGATATAAGGACTTTTCGGAACTTCATCCATAAAGGCTGTCCATGAGCCTGACAAATCCAGTACCAGATAAACCAACACATGTAAGCTGGCATAAAAAAAAGCCAACAAACCCATCATGCGCCGATAACGTAGCGGCCAAGCCTGCTGAGTGATGATTTTAATAGGTGTTAACGCCAAACCTATCATCAAAAACCGCAACGCCCAATCTCCCAAACTAAAATGCAAAGCTTGTATAGGATTAGCCC
>QVQF01000055.1 GCA_003584895.1 Methylococcales bacterium | reverse complement strand
CCTAAAGCCACGATCACCAAACCTAATAGTAACGGTAACTTTTGATTCCTAGGCGACTTAGGAGCTCCTAAGCTATCGACGGGTTTGCGTGACCACCACATCACCACCGAACTCACGGCGATTAATAAAATACCCAGCGCCGTCAACAAGCCTAACAACTGATTAACCCAGCCAAATAGCTGACCTTCATGCACAGAAATACCAATACCGATAAACTTGTCCAACCAGGGTTTAGATGAGAAATCTTTGCGCTCAGTAATCTCACCGGTAGTGGCATCGAGTTTAAGATTAACGCGCAACATACGATTTTGACTATCTGAACGCGCCGACCAAGCCCCGTTGTTTTTACTCGGTGGTGAAATCAATACCGGTGGCACTAAGTTTTGTAAGGCCACGATATTGACCAACTTATCTATTTTGTCATAACCAGCCTGCATGTGCGCCATGCCGCGATGAAACTCATGCTCATCAGCCACAGGACTGTTAGTGGCTACGCGCAAAGCCTGTTCTGAAGACGGGCCAGTGCTCCAATCTTGCTTAACCACGGTGACTACACCAATTTGGCGCACTTCCTTCAACATACCACCCCACGATTTTGCCCAAGGCAACCCCGAGATCAGCAAAAACAAGATGAAAAACGACACCCATAAACCGGTGACCGAATGGATGTCGCGCCAAAAGGTGCGACCATCTTGATTTAAGCGTGGATAAATAATACCTGCCAAACCCGAAACATTACGTGGCCACCATAAATATAAGCCAGTGATGATCAGCACGATCATCCAAGAAGCGGCCAACTCCACCAACATAGAGCCTCTATCACCCAATAATAAAGTACCGTGCAATTTATGCACGAGTTGCATTAAGCGCTCATCTTCAGGCTGTACCTTTAAGATTTCTAAAGTCTGCGGATTAAGATAAACGCGTGTTAATTCTTTGCCCTTACCCACCAAGATACGCACGGCAGACTCTGCGCTATCAGGCAATATATAAGCATTTAATACGGTACCGGGCACAGCAGCCAAAGCAGCCGTAACTTGTGCTTGAGCCGTTGCGCGCTCGCCGCTTATTTCTAAACTGTCAAAGCTACGCTCTTGCCAGTTTTCAACTTGTGGTTTAAATAAATAGATGCCACCTGTGGTTGCCAACCAAATAGCAAAAGGAATACAAAACAAACCCGCATAAAAATGCCAGCGCCATACCGAGGTATAGCTGAGTTGTCGTTTAATAGCAGGCTTTTTTGCCGCCGCATGAGATTTGTTAGTCATAATAGCTGTCGATTTGATTAATAATAGCGGCCCCTAAGGGCAGGCCCTGCGCGCTTGGATGCAGTGCCTTGAGCACCGATGGGTATCTTACGCGACTACAAATAAAGATACCAGCAAGGCGCGAGGGGACGCACGTTGCTGGTATAGGGAATACAATCACCCTGCCTTACAGAATAGTAAGACGAAGTGATTTTTGCTTTACTACTTAAAAATCAATTTTAATACCACCTAAGATAGTACGTGGTTGACCCATAGTTGCTGCAGTAGAACTGGAAGTACTATTGCCAGAAATATAATAAGCATTATTAATATTTTGGGCATTTACATATAACTCAATTTTCTTAGTGGCTTTGTAACTAAGATGTGCGTCAGCAGTGGTTGCTGCATTATTCATAGAATTACCCGTAACAATGGTAGTGCTAGAATAATACGCAGGCCAAGATTTAATCGCCCAACCAAAGGTTAGGTCAGGTCTAATTTTCCAGCTACCACCCGTAGTTAGCATGAGTGTGGGGATATTTGGCAATTGCTTGCCAGTTGCTAATAGCGGACCAGCAGACGTATTATTAAGTGCAGAAAAACCAGCATTAAAGCTATCAATAAGCGCATAGGTTTTAGCAACACTGGCATTCAATTGCAATGTAGGAAGAGCATCATATTGAACGAAAAACTCGCCACCCTTTGTCGTTACTGTACCAATATTTTGATTTTTGGTGATGCTACTAAAATTGGTGCCTGCAAGACCATAATTAGCATTTAATGGATTCGCCCCTGTAGTACAGCTACTACCCACGGAAGAACCGCACATAGTCGTTGCATTAATATAGTTACTAATATCGTTGTGATAGCCGGTTAAAGTCGCTTTTACTTTTTTACCTGTAAAATCTATCCCTATTTCTTGACCAAAAGCCGATTCTGGCGTCAGACTAGAGTTACCTAAGGATGCTGTTGAACTACTCGCATAAGTACGGTAAAGCTGATTCATGCCAGGTGCTGCAAAGTTTCTATATACTGCACCACGAAGATCAATACCGTTTTCAAAACCATATTTCAATCCAAATCGGGGATCTAATTGGTTAAATACTTCGTTTTGACTTGCATTTAAAGTACTCATACTAGGCTTGAGCTTATTAGCAGCATTTGTATAATACTGTTGACTTATGGACGGATTAAAAGCTTGCCACAAATCCTCCCTGACCCCAAGAGTCGCTTCTAGCGGTATGCTCTTGGGCTTATAAGTACCTTGTGCGAATATACCCTCAAAAGCGGTTTGCCCAGACATAGAAAAAGTAGCAAATTGTGAAGTTGTACTGGTGATAGCAGTATTATTGCTAGCTCCCGCCGGAGCTGATGAGGTACCATTTTGAGCAAATAAATTATTAGCGTCAGATGTATTAACACCACGCGCATCAACACCCAATTTAATATCTTCTACAGAACCCCATTGATTTAGTGATAAACGATCTCCGACATAACTACTAGCCCCATAAGAAGAATAGTTCATATCCTCTATTTGCCCAGCCACTACACCAGACTGAGCAACATTTACTCCTGTTAATAAATTAGGCGTCAAAATCGTCCCTGTATTTTGCGTTAAACTAGTTAACGAACCATTCGACTTATTCATCTGAGAATAATCATAAAAACCAGTAAAGTTAAAACTACCAGTCTTGGAATAGTCGATTTTTCCACCGGTGCGTAGACCTAATTTATACCATTGGTTATTAGCAGTTGCATAAGTAACCTGATCTTGCAACAGCTCGCTACCGAAGATTTTAACAAAATATTTTGAGCTGTCGTTAGGCGTAAAATAAGTCGACCATAAGCCATTATGGGTACGTGTTTTTGAGGTCACTAAATTAGGCGTCACCTGATCAAACTTAGGAGCAGTATTATAACCATCGCTTTCTATGACATTAAAATTAAAACCAGTTTTTATTTTGTCACTAGCATATAAAGTAGCTGCAGCATCACCTACTTTGGTATTCATATTACCGTAAGCTAAACCTAAACGTTTTTCGCCTTTTTCAGGTGCTTTAGTAATGATGTTGATAACACCACCTAGAGCTAGGTTGCCCCACATTGCCGCACCGCCTCCTCCTCGAATAATTTCGATCTTGTCGATAGTGTCTTTAGGTATCTGACTGAAATCTACGGTTCTAAAATACCCGTCATTCATAGGTACGCCATCGACCATTACCAACACCTTTTCTCCACCTGCACTACCGCGCATAGAAACAACCTGGCCAGTTGGATCAGCTTGATTTTGTGGAATATTGGGAATAAATACTCCCATTTGCTGACTGAGCATTTGATCTAAGGTTAACTCAGGACTATGTTGAATTTGTTCACGCGTTAATACTGTTGTGCTCACGTCCATTCTTTCTACGCTAGACCCCCTACCCACACTGGCAGACGTTACTTGCATTTCTGGTAATGTGGTCGCTGCAGCGGTATCTGTTGTTGCAGGTGCAGCAACAGGGGGAGTAGCCGGTGCAGAAAGTGCATTAACTGCTGAATTAACCACTGAAGTAATTTCTGGAATAAGCCCTGTAGGTGCTGCAGCTTGATCATCTGTTGTCGCAGCCATCAAGCC
>QVQF01000235.1 GCA_003584895.1 Methylococcales bacterium | reverse complement strand
CGCAGAGTTTATTATCCATGATTTATACCAGTCAATCCGTAAAACGACTGACGCCATCAAAATTAAACTTACAACGAACTGACATACTAATGTTCATACTGCTTATTACAAGATGTTGAGTATATTTTTTCATGACGTATGAATATAATCCGCTGCCTCGATGCAGCAAGGCAGAAACCAGTACTAATGGTGCCAACACTTCCTCGATTCTACTTTGTTCCATCAAAGCTACTAGCTACTCAAATAAATAAACTGACAAATCATTTAAGTTGATAACAGTTTTATTCGCCTGCACATTAAGAAAATAATCCATTTCATCAGTAGTTCTGCGTATTGTACAAATTATTTTTTCGTTTATTCTTTACCTATATTTTTACAGCGGCTGACAAATGGCGCTATCCACACTAATAGCCAAAAAATATTCATGATATCTAACGATGAATTATTACAGAGTCTTCACGATCATCAGATTGAATTGGAGATGCAAAATGAAGAGTTACGGAACGCGCATATCGCTCTGGAAGAATCGCGCACTCGCTACTTAAGTCTTTATGAGTTTGCGCCGGTGGGATATTTGACATTGACGCAGGAAGGCTTAATTGATGAAATTAATTTGACGGGAACGACCTTGCTAGGAATGGAGCGTCACCAACTAATTAACCATCGATTCTCAGCGTTAGTCGCAAGCAAAGATGGTGACCGCTGGCATCTTTTTTTTCAGCATCTCATTCAAAACAATTTTGAGCATGACTTTGAATTAGAGCTGCACCGAGGTGACAATTCCCCATTTGATGCTCAACTTCATTGCAGACTTATTACCGATGATGACAAATTATCGACTATACGCGTTACGCTGACGGACATAACACAACGAAAACGTATAGAAGTAGTGCTTCGTATTGTTTCTACTGCTTTTGAGTCTCATGGGCCGATGGTTATTTGTAATGCCAATAAGATTATTCTGCAAGCCAATAGAGCCTTTACAGAGGCTACTGGTTATACCCAGGAAGAAATCATTGGCCAAAAAATTAGCCTACTCAAATCAGATCATCATGACAATGCTTTTTATGCCGCCATGTGGGAGATCATCAATCAAACGGGGACTTGGCAGGGAGAAGTGTGGGATAGACATAAATCTGGCCAAGTTAACCCTAAATTACTCACTATCAGTGCAGTAAAAGACATTAATAATGTGGTGACTCATTATGTAGGCTCATTTATTGACATTTCTGATCAAAAGTTAGCTGAAGAAAAGATTAAGCATCTGGCTTTTTATGATTCTCTAACTCAATTACCTAACCGTTGTTTATTGCAAGAGCGATTAAAATATAGCATTGAGATGGCACGACGAGAAAATAAACCGCTAGCGTTATTGATGCTCGATTTAGATCGATTTAAGGCCGTCAATGATAGTTTAGGTCATATGGCTGGTGATGAATTGCTACAACAAGTTGCGGCACGTATGACAGCGAGATTGCGTACAGTCGATATGGTTTCTAGATTAGGCGGCGATGAATTTATAGTTCTACTTGATGACATTGCCCATCCTGACGACGCTGCACGGGTGGCTAAAGAAATTATCAGTGATTTAAGCAAAAGCTTTCAGTTGAGTCAGTCTGATGATGTACGTATCGGTGTAAGCATAGGCATTAGCTTGTATCCACAACATGGTTGTTGTCCAGAAACTTTGTTAGATCACGCTGATGCGGCCTTATACCAAGCTAAAGATCAGGGCAGAGGTTGTTTTGCTTATTTTTCTGAGTCTCTTACTCGTGCTGCTCAAGAACGTATTGCTTTAGAAGTTCGCTTGCGTAGAGCTATAGAGCAAGATGAATTACACATGCTTTACCAGCCTCAGATAGATTTAAATAGCGGTCAAATCATAGGTGCAGAGGCTTTGGTGTATTGGCAAGATCCTATAGATGGTTTAGTTCCACCACTAGGCTTTATTCCGATTGCTGAAGAAAGTCATCTGATTGTTGAAATTGGCGAATGGGTATTACGAGAAACGTGTAAACAAGCTAAACAGTGGTTAGATAGTGGTTTATTTCCGATAACTATGGCGGTTAATGTTTCTTCGCATCAGTTTAGACGTAGTGACATCAATGCCTTAGTTGCCAGTGTTCTACAAGAAACTGGGCTACCGGCAGGTCAATTGGAACTAGAAATAACTGAAAGTGGCTTAATGGAAAATCATGATCTCGCCATGGATATTCTAAATAATTTACGTCATCAAGGCATACGATTGGCTATTGATGATTTTGGTAAAGGCTACTCATCTCTCTCTAGGCTAAAATATTTTCCTGTCGATGTATTGAAAATCGACAAAAGCTTTATTGAGAAAATTCCTTTTAATAAAGATGATATGGAAATTGCCACAACTATTGTTGTTATGGGACATAATCTAGGCTTTAAAGTATTAGCAGAAGGGGTAGAAACACCTGAGCAGTTAGAATTTTTACGTGAAAAGGGTTGTGATGCCTATCAGGGCTATATCAAAAACAGCCCTTTATCTGCAAAGGCTTTTGCTGAGTTATTAGCTAAAGAGCAGTCTCAGGGAGTGCTGAGCACCAGCTCGGCGTAGTCAGCAACCGACTGTAATCAACATCATTCTGTACGGAGCTGGAGCTCGGCGTTCCCGCTACGAAACTTCAACCACTGGAATCTTGCCGATTTTATTCTGCCATATAATCGGCGCTGTTTGATGTATAGAGCTGCCTTGAGTATCGACAGCGACAGTCACCGGCATATCCTCAACAATAAATTCATGAATAGCTTCCATACCTAGATCGGCAAAAGCCACGACACTTGATTTACGTATGGCTTTTGACACTAAATAAGCTGCACCACCTACCGCCATCAAATAAACAGCTTGGTGTTTCTTGATGGCATCTATGGCTATCTGGCCGCGCTCAGCTTTGCCTATCATGCCCAGCAAACCAGTATGGGCCAACATGGTTTCGGTAAATTTATCCATGCGTGTAGCCGTGGTAGGACCCGCAGGACCTACGACTTCATCCCGCACTGGATCGACAGGGCCTACGTAATAGATAAACTTATTGGTAAAGTCGACATTATCGGGCAATGATTCTCCACGCGCTATCATATCTACTAGGCGTTTATGTGCTGCATCACGACCCGTGAGCATAGTACCACTCAATAACAACGTTTCTCCTGGCTTCCAGGTAGTTACTTCGGCTGGGGTAATAGTATCGAGATTAACTCGGCGCACACTAGAACCTGCATCCCACGTTATCTTAGGCCAATCTTCCAGCCTAGGTGGATTAAATTCAGCAACCCCAGAACCATCTAAGACAAAATGAACATGGCGAGT
Source organism: Methylococcales bacterium (assembly GCA_003584895.1). Lineage (GTDB taxonomy): Bacteria > Pseudomonadota > Gammaproteobacteria > Methylococcales > Methylomonadaceae > Methylobacter_C. The sequence goes on along the minus strand of QVQF01000235.1, from coordinate 565 downwards.
GGCGGCGCAATTAGGAATCATAGCCACAGGTTTATTGGCCGCATGAGTTGGGTAATCTTTAATCTTAACATCCAGCACCGTCGTCAAACCGCCTAAGCCCTGTGCGCCTATACCCAAGGCATTGACGTTCTCATACAATTCCAATCGCAGTTCTTCCAAGGCGTTGTTAGGGCCACGTGCTATCAATTCTTGAATATCTATGGATTCCATACAGGCTTCTTTGGCCAGTATCATCGCTTTTTCAGCTGTACCACCGATGCCTATGCCTAAGATGCCCGGAGGGCACCAGCCGGCACCCATGGTCGGTACAGTTTTAAGTACCCAGTCGGCAATGCTGTCCGACGGATTAAGCATAACAAACTTAGCTTTAGCTTCAGAACCACCGCCTTTGGCGGCAATATTAACTTCTACGGTATTACCTAGCACCATTTCCATATGCACCACGGCAGGTGTGTTATCTCCGGTATTAATACGTTGTCCTGCTGGATCTCTAAGTATCGATGCTCTTAATACATTATCAGGATAACGATAAGCACGACGCACACCTTCGTTGACCATATCGGTA
>QVQF01000199.1 GCA_003584895.1 Methylococcales bacterium | reverse complement strand
TTTTAGTCCCCATCGTCTAGCGGCCTAGGACACTGCCCTTTCACGGCGGTAACAGGGGTTCGAACCCCCTTGGGGACGCCACATTTTGGCGCATTAGTTTTACAAGTAGTTTGCGGTTATCACTAGTTAGATAACTTTAGGCCGGACTAAACCAGTTTTAGTCCCCATCGTCTAGCGGCCTAGGACACTGCCCTTTCACGGCGGTAACAGGGGTTCGAACCCCCTTGGGGACGCCATATATTAAAAAGGCTTATCATCGATAAGCCTTTTTTTTTGCCTGCAAGATGATCGTCTTGTCTGCAAATTCTTATTGTTAAAGGTTCGCTTTTTTTAAAAGTGAGTTCGGTAGTTATCTTTAGATGGAATGCAATGAATTTATCGTCACCTTGTCTTTGCGGATCTAACCTTGATTATCAACAGTGCTGCGAGCCATTTCATTCTGGTCAAACTCATCCATCAACTGCTTTGGCGTTAATGCGCTCACGTTATACCGCTTATGTATTACGAAATGTACCTTATTTGCAAGAGACCTGGGATGTTACTAAGCGGCCAGCAGCGATAGATTTTTCTAGAGAAAATATTACTTGGTTAAGATTAGAGATTGTCGACTTCAAAAAAGGCGGAGTTAACGATAATAAGGGTATTGTTACCTTTAAAGCGTTTTATCAGCAAGATGACCTTGAGTGTGTCATGAATGAAATAAGTCGTTTTACGAAAACAAATGGTCGCTGGTTATATCTCGATGGTGTAATTAAATCCATGGGGGCAATTAATTTACAAACTAATCTGGGTAAGAATGCTGCCTGTACTTGTGGCAGTGGCAAAAAGTTTAAACGTTGCTGCGGTGCTAGTAGAGTGTTTATTAAATGTAATAGTTAAGTTCCCCTCTACAACAGCTAAATTGGAGTAAAACAGCTTCAGCTGTTTTAAAAGTCAATAGCTGAAGCTATTGCACTCCATTTTTTTGTAATTGTAATACAATAGCGGTTATTGTTGTCTGAGATCAGGAACAATCAAAAACATTACGGCTACCTCTGGGTTTAAACTAACAGCCTGTGTTGTAGCGGTATTTTAAAATTATAAGAGAGTAGGGCGGTTTTATGTGTTGGAGTGGTGAAGCGTCGGGAGTTTTAGCCGTCGCAGGTCTTAGTACCGCAGCGTATGTTGCACTTAAGCAGGGTGAGTCCAAAGAACTTTGGATTCCATTAACTTATTTTGCTTTAATGGAGTTATTGCAGGCAGCAACTTACGTTTATATTGATTTGTGCGATAACCCAAACAATCAAATATTAACCTTACTAGGTTATCTTCACGTTGCATTTCAACCATTTTTTGTCAATATGGTGGCTATGTATTTCATTCCCGTCAGCGTCAAACTAAAAATTCGTACAGCGGTCTACACGATTTGTGCGATCGGTACGGTGGCTATGCTGATTAAAATGTATCCATTTGCTTGGGCAGGTAATTGTAATATCGGTGTGGAAGGCTTTTGTGGTCCTAGCGTATGTTCAACCTCTGGTTCTTGGCATATTGCTTGGCAAATGCCGTTAAATGGCATTATGTCTGATCCTGTTAAATGGTTATTTGGCTTCAATTGGGGTTTGCATGCCTTTACCTATATCTTAGTCGCTTTTTATCTTCCGTTAATGTATGGATCTTGGCGCTTTGTAGGTTTTCATTATCTAATTGGTCCATTTATATCAGACCTTACAACAACTGATCCCAATGAGTATGCGGCAGTATGGTGTTTGTTCTCTATCGCACTTTGTGTGTCGGTTATAAAGACACCCATAAGAAAGCATTTACATGTAAAAACATGGCCTTTCTATAAAACTCAAATTAGCGATTCATTGTAGAACCAAAAGTTAATACTGAGTGTAAGGCAATGCATTGCCTTACACTCTTTAAATAAAAATGATTAGGTTAGATGCCTGATTATTTTTATTTATTAGTTTTCCCTCTTAAGAACCAAAGTTTTTTTGCACACACTTTACGTTATTAATTATTTCATTGGTCAGTCGCGCACTCTATGCAGTTATATAAATTGGAAAAAATAATGACTAGGTTCAATTTAATTATTGCGGTTAGGCGTTTCATTTTATTGATGAGTGTTTTTATGATCATCGTTTCAACGCCTATAGTCATGGCTGAGACTCAAAATGATCAATCTTCAGCATCTGTGCTAGATATATTTTCAAGCAAAATAGATCAAAGCCCATCAATAACAACTGAACTTAGTGCGGTTATTAATTCAAAATCTCACCCTTATTTAGCTCATGCCGATTTTTCTAATCGAGCAGATGATCTTGCAGCTCTTTACAAATTAGTTGATAACAAGTTGCTTTGGTTAGGTAATAATTTAGCCGAACAAAATATTTCACAGGTCATTGACTTGTTGGATGCTGTGACAGAAAGCGGCTTAAATGTAGCTAACTATGATAGTAATGTTTTACGCGAAAAGCTTCCTGCAGCCTTAAACTTAGCTACTCATGATTACAAGCAATTGGCATTGTATGACGCTGCAATTAGCTTGTCTTTATTGCGATATTTGCATGATTTACATTATGGCCGAGTCAATCCTCAAGGAATTAATTACAATCTAAAATTAAGAGAAAAAAAGCTAATTGATCTGCCTACGCTAATTGCAAATAGCTTGAAGGAAGTATCAATTAAACAATTACCCTTGTTAGTTGAGCCCACACTACCACAATACCAAAAACTTAAAGTAGCTTTGGCGACTTATAAAGTTTTAGCTCAAAAAACAGCCAATCTACAATTGAAAGCTGAGAAATCTATCATTCCAGGTGATAGCTTTCCTCAAATAAATGAATTGCGTCGATTTCTAGTGGCTGTGGGTGATATGCAAGATGAGGTTGGCAGTAAACAATCAACACAATACACAGATAAAATTGTTAAAGGTGTAAAGAGATTTCAACAGCGGCATGGTTTAGGTGCTGATGGCGTTATGGGTAAAGGAACCATTGACGCACTTAATGTGCCATTAAAAGATAGAGTGACGCAAATTGAATTGGCTATGGAAAGGCTGAGATGGCTGCCTGTTTTTAATTCAGGGCCTTATATTATAGTTAATATTCCTGCTTATCAATTATGGGCCTTTGATGATATAGATCAAAATAATGCCAATATAACCACTATGAAGGTGGTGGTAGGTAAAGCCTTAGATCATCAAACGCCTGTATTAATGGCAGAAATGCGCTTTATTGATTTTAATCCTTATTGGAATGTACCCTACAATATCTTCAAAAAAGAACTACTTCCTAAGCTACAACAAAATCCTGGCTATTTGGAAAAAGAAAATATGGAATTAGTAGCTACTTTTGGCAATGATTCAAAATCAGTGACATTTAATAGCTCAGCTATTGAAGCATTGAAACAAGGTAATTTAAGAATCAGACAGCGTCCAGGTAAGCAAAATGCGCTAGGCAGAATTAAGTTTATGTTTCCGAATAAGGATGATGTTTATTTGCACGATACGCCTTCCCGTTCTTTATTTGCTAAGACACGCAGAGATTTAAGTCATGGTTGTGTTCGTGTTGCAGATCCACAAAGATTAGCAGAATTTGCTCTTAAGGATCAATGGACCAAAGATGAAATTCAAGCAGCATTGAATGTCCCTAAAACACAAAGAGTTATCTTAAAGAAATCGATACCGGTGTTGTTTTTTTATACCACCGCTTTTTTTGATCCTAATAATGATTTAGTACTTTATTCAGACATCTATGGCAATGATGCTATTTTAATAGAGGCTCTTAAAAATAGTGAAGACTTATCAGATCAGGCTATTTTTGTTAGTAATAACATCGCTTCATAAACTTTCGCGAATTCAACTCTGAAGTGCAATTCTAGTATTCATGCAGCCTGCCGAATATCATCGCCAAAAAATACTGCATGAGGTGTTTTATAGTTTGAGACCTTTGCACGATGGCTCTTTATTAGTCCAATAATAGCTCAAAG
>QVQF01000057.1 GCA_003584895.1 Methylococcales bacterium | reverse complement strand
GGTTATCTCCTTTCAGATAACAAGTTTTAGCCCATGCCGGGCACACTAGGTCGGGTTAGCGCAGCGTAACCCGACATTAGCCTATGCAATATCGACGCGTCTTTAGCCCGGCACCTTGTCGGGTTACGCTGCGCTAACCCGACCTACTTTACTTTGCACCATGACAATGTTGGGTTGCGAAAAGCACGCAGCCCAACGGACTACGAGGAATAAACAATGGCGGTATTAGAATATTTCATAGAAGGCCTCCGTTTGTTAGCGGTATTAGCGATTAGTTTCTCGTTATTAGAAGCCTTATGCCCACTAAACAAACAGCATCGTATTCGCTCTAATTTGAAAGTTGATCTTGGACACGGACTTGTTAATAGCTTCGTCTTATATTTTCCTTTAATGCTTGCTTTGGCCCCGCCTATACTCTTATCCCAAACGATAATTCCAGCATCTTTTAATCTCTTGGTATCATCTCAGCCGGGCTGGTTGCAGTTCTTAGAAATGATGTTTGTTGCTGATCTTGGCATCTACATTGGGCATCGTTTGGTGCACACAGTACCGTTTCTTTGGAAGTTTCACTCGATTCATCATAGCGCCAAGGAGTTGGATTGGGCGATCAGCTATAGAAACCATACTGTAGATTTGTTTGTGATGCGCTGGTGTATGCTATCGATGTTGCTTATGATTCCATTTGATACGAGTGTGTTATCGATATACTTTATCTATTTTGCATTACACTCTGCTTTCTTACACTCGAATACGCGCATTCATTTTGGCCCTCTACGTTTTCTCTATGCCTCCCCGTGGTTTCATAGATGGCATCACAGCGATCACCCAGAGGCACGTGACAAAAACTTTGTTGTTCACTTTCCTTGGATCGACGCCTTATTTGGAACACTCTATCTACCCAAAGAACCGCCAAAAACGCTTGGCATAGATGAGCCAATAGCTGAAAACCTCCTAGAACAATGGACTTACCCGTTTCGCCGTTAACCCGATATTTTCCACCACGTCAACGTCCGCACCTTGTCGGGTTACGCTATCGCTAACCCGACCTACAGGACTACAGCACTGCAAGCCTTGTAGCATCTAGCCCAAATAATCCTCTTGCAAACCAGGTATACCAATATGCTGTATATGCAGAGCATTACTACCCTCTTCGTAAGGCAGTAATTTACCTTCTTTTTGCCAGACTCTAAAAGCCAGCGCATAAGATAAAACGCGTATAGGATAATCGCGGGGCAAGCTTTGTAGATAGGGTTGAATAGTCACGAAATCGGTGGCGCCATACTGTTGCATAATGAAGCGCAAACCACCATTGGCGGGGCCTATGTTATAAGCCAGTAGACCTAAGAACAAATCACCCTTCATTTCAGCTAAATAATATTTAAGCGTGGCTGCTGCTAGAAAGGCATTATGGCGATGGTTGTGTAAAGACATTTGATGCTCAGCTAAGCGTTTACCCGCTTGCTCGATCACTGCTTTAGGCACTTGGGTGATTTGAAATAAGCCATGCCCGCCATCGGTACTGTTTCGAGGCAAAAAAGAGGATTCAGTCGCAGCAACACCCTGCAATAAAGCAGGATCTAGCGCAAACTCAGTAGCCGCTTCATTAATGACGGCATTATAGTCTTGGCCACGCTGCACCATGGTTTGTAATTGCACGGCATCATAACGTCTATAAGCCGCATAAACCTGATGAGCAATAGTGACTCTCCCAGCCTCTTGCTTACCGCCGACTAAAGTACGAAAGTGCCCATGCACAGGTGAAAATTTTTCTTGCATAGAATACCCGCCTATCCCTAAAGCCAAGCAAAAGGATATTATCGCAGGCCATAGTAAGTGTTTGCGATGCAGCCACTTTCTACTTTTATACCAACCTATCAACAAGCCGGCCATGGCCACTATTAAAGCTAATACACCAATAGCAAAAGGCAATAAACTGGAAAAAAAACTAGTTCCTGTAAATAAACTGGCTGAATAGCCTAGCAACATCATAATGGCAAAAACGGCCGTCATGGCTAAACCTAGTAATTCAATCGTGATCAATAACAGTCGATAAGACCACTTAATTGCAGGTTTAGGTTCTGGTTTCTTTTGAACAGGTTTCTTTACCTGTCGCACCTTAGGCGTAGTACTGGCCTTGGTTTCTTTACTCTTAGGGGGTTTCGGCGTTATAGGCTTAGTCATTCAATTCTTATCCGGCACGTTAAGCAAACAGGCTACGGCAACAGCGGGCGCACAATCCGCTGCACTCAGTCCCGTTTGTATAGGGGCATTAGGGAGTAAATCAGTGAAATCCACATAAGGTCGATCTAAACGCTGGGCCAGTTCTTTCACTAAAAAGCGTCCTACGCCTGCACCTATTAAGGGTTGCTGTTTTTCTAGTTCACCGGCTTGCAGTCGACACAGACAAGCCTGTAAAATTTTTTGCAGTTGTTGTTCTCGAATATTTTCTGCAAAGGCTTTCCAGCGCGGTAGTTCTTCTACATAAAAGTCACTGCCCAACAATCGCGATAAACGCCTGGCACTGGCGATTAAGGTTTTTTCAGTACCATCAGCCGTTTCGCTTTGATCATGAGCTTCATCAAGCTCACCCGTCACTCGGTAAACATCGGCCATGGTGGCGAAATATTCTGCCATGATGCCTATGTCCTGACCTTGATCGCGTGCAGTCTGCGCAACCGCCATCACAGCTGTCCTAACAAGGCCGGTATAGACTAATTCTTTGGAGATTAAGCGTTGATAATCGCTATAACCTTGAGCCTGAACTAAGCCATCTTTAAGTATTAGTATATCGGTAGTGGTACTGCCGATATCGACAAACAAACCGTTACCGATTTTTTGCGCGGCATAGCCAGCACTGGCCAACCAATTTGCCGAAGCGATGGCTGGATAATGCAAAGCTTCAACGTGTTCTGAGGAGATAAATCCTACTTTACCGGCATAAATATAACAGCGTTGCCCAGATAGTAAAGCCTGCATAGTACTGATGATTTGTTTTACACCATCATCCCTGTCTACAAATAAATCCACCAACTCGCCGGTCATAGTGATGGCATGACATTCAGCTGGCTCGCTGATCTCCTTTAATATAGCCCTGACCGCCTGCTGTAAGTATTCTAAGCCTTTCCATAAAGGACAAGGCTGCTGATAAACCGCTAGCAATTCACCTTGGACATTGATAACGGCGGCTTTAACATGAGCGCCGCCTATATCCCAACCCACTCTATTAACTAAGTTCATAACGATACCTGAATACTGACGGCTTGATGACCTTGAGTTTCTAAGCAAGGATCACCGTGTACTAATTGCAAAACAGCATCGACTACATTAAGCCCCAGCGCTTTATTAATACCCACATACGAAGTTGTTAAGCGCGGATTGATTTCTAGCACCCAGGTCTGTTCAGGTGTTTCTATTAAATCGATGCCCACATAACCCCATAATTCGGGCAGTGCTAGCGCAATAGCATCGACTAAGGCGCGATAAGCCACTAAATCATCGGTATGATTCACGATGAGCTGGGCCAAATGATATTGTTGCTTGCTAATGGTAAACTGCTGCTGATTAGCACACAGCAACCAGCCTCGACCTTGTTTGAATAAGCAAGACAAGCTAGTAGTTTGTCCTGCTAATTGCGGCTGAATAATATAGCGACCACTACGCGCCTGCATAGCCATAAAATCTTGTCTATCGGTGAGGATATAACTGTCTATGCAGCCTACCCCATCTAAGGGTTTAACGACCCATGCCGAATAATCGCCCTCATATTGATCAACGCCGGTAAATAATCGGGTGGGTACGGTAGCAATATGACGTTGCTTAAGATGTTGATAGCTCTGCCATTTATCGCCGGTTAAAGCCACCACCTGTGCAGGTGACGTTAACAACAGCTTATTTAAATCAGCAACGGTCTGACACAAGCCTTGTAATATGCCATCAAACTCTGGCGCAATCGGCCAAATGGCATCACAGTTTTGCGCTAAGCGGGTAAATTCATCAGT
>QVQF01000184.1 GCA_003584895.1 Methylococcales bacterium | reverse complement strand
CAGTTGGTGAAAACCGACTACACCAGTTTGCTTGGTGACCATAGCGAACGTGAACCACCCGATCCCATCTCGAACTCGGAAGTGAAACCGTTTAGCGCCGATGATAGTGTGGCAGTTTGCCATGCGAAAGTAGGGAATTGCCAAGCTCTTAATATTAAAACCCAAGCACAAGTGCTTGGGTTTTTTTTTGCGTATAAAATTTGTGTAACATTTTGTTAAAAATGAATATTAACGATGTGATTAGCTGCATATAGGTAAAATACTCTTACGGAATATTTTATATAAGTATTAATAGCCTGTACAAAAAGATATTAATAGTTTTTATGAAGTAAATCGTAATGTTATATACAAAAAAAATATACATTGGTAGCAAATATAAGCATAGAAAAAAAATAGATGGGAGAAGAGAATCTGTAATAAATATCTGAAATCAGCTAAGCAACCACAGTCGTTATCTGTTGCAATAATTGGCGGAGGGCCTTCTGGTCTAATGGCGGCAGAGGTTTTAATTAATGCGGGATATAAAGTTGATCTATATGAAGTAATGCCAACTGTTGGGCGAAAATTTCTAATGGCAGGTAAGGGCGGTATGAATATATCAAACGATGAGCCAATAGATGTATTTATGTCGAGATATGGACGTCACATAAGTCATTTAAAAGGAGCGGTTGATAGGTTTTCTCCGGTGGAATTAAGGCAGTGGCTATATGAGCTGGGTATTGAAACATTCGTAGGTTCTTCGGGTAGGATATTTCCATCTGATATGAAGGCGGCGCCACTATTGCGTAAATGGTTGAGTAGGTTGCGATCAAATGGAGTTAATTTTCATTTGCGTCATCAGTGGATAGGATGGGTAGACGGTAGTACGCATAAATTAATATTTAATGCGCAAGGGCGGAGTATTGAAGTAAATGCAGACGCAGTAATATTAGCATTAGGTGGAGCAAGTTGGCCTCAACTTGGTTCTACTGGATCTTGGGTGCCAATATTAGAAAAGCAAGAAGTCAAAATAGCACCACTTCAACCAGCAAACTGCGGATTTGATGTTATATGGAGTGACTATTTTCGTACACGGTATTCTGGCAAGCCCTTAAAATCAATCAGTATTTCAAGTAGTATAATAAAAGAATTAGATGGCTTTATTAAAGGTGAATTACTAATAACTGAGTATGGTTTGGAGGGAGGGGTTATTTATACGTTATCTTCAAGGTTGCGCGATGAAATTACTTTAAACGGTTTTGCCATGATTTATTTGGATTTAATACCTTCTATAAGCATAGTATTGGCAGTTAATAAAATAACGCAAGACCGTGGTAAACAATCAATGGCAAATCATTTACGTAAACAACTAGGTATTAGTGGTGTTAAAGCAGGATTGTTGCGAGAAATCGTTGTCGCAACAGATTTTAATAATGCAGAAAAGCTTTGTGCTTTAATGAAGTCACTACCAATTAAATTGGTTGCGGCAAGACCGATATCGGAAGCGATAAGTACAGCAGGTGGGATTGAATTTACAGAGCTTGATCATAATTTAATGTTGGTAAAAAAACCCGGTGTCTTTTGTGCTGGTGAAATGCTGGACTGGGAAGCGCCAACAGGAGGCTATTTACTTACGGCTTGTCTTTCGCTGGGGCGAGCGGCAGGAATGGGGGTAATTGCAAGTTTAGAATATTTAATAGATGAGAATGAGAGCTATTAATATAAAAATTGATTGCAAGGGTACAAATAAAAAATAGATGCATTTGAATAAATGTTGATAAATATATAAAGCGTTAAAAGAGGTAAGCTATGAAAACTCCAAAAAGCCTAGAGGCGCTAGTGCGTGATGGCCTGGTTGATAAAGTAATGCGGCCACTTAAAAGTGGTAAAGAAGCGGCTGTATATGTAGTGCTGTCAGAAGGTGAGGTTCGTTGTGCCAAAGTATATAAAGAGGCGAATAAGCGAGGTTTTCATAAGCAAGCATTGTATCAAGAAGGTAGAAAAGTTCGTAACAGTCGTCAAGCTAGAGCAATGGAAAAAAATAGTCGTTTTGGACGAAAGCAACAGGAGGAGGTATGGCAAAACGCAGAAGTTGAAGCGCTATATAAATTATCCGCAGTTGGTGTGCGCGTCCCGCAACCATATAATTTTGTTGAAGGCGTATTACTCATGGAATTAGTGGTAGATGAACAAGGTGCAGCAGCGCCAAGGTTGAATGATTTGGTATTAACCCGAGAGCAAGCAATTGAATACCATGGCCATCTTATAAAAGAGGTGGTTAAGATGCTTTGTGTGGGCATTGTCCATGGTGATTTATCGGAATTTAATATATTAATCGACTCAACTGGTCCAGTAATAATTGATTTGCCGCAAGCAGTCGATGCCGCAGCTAATAATAATGCTCCGAGTATGTTGGAGCGTGATGTGAATAATTTAGCGGCATATTTTGGGCAATTTGCTCCTGAGCTATTGTCGACTAATTATGGAAAAGAAATGTGGAAGATCTACGAAAGCGGAAATTTGAAGCCTGATACATTGTTGACAGGAAGTTTTAAGCAGAATGAAAAGAGAGCTGATGTAGGTAGTGTGATGAGAGAAATTAACGATGCTCGTGAAGATGCTATAAGGCGGAAATATGAACAAAATGAAACGTAACAAGGGATATTAATGGTAATGATAACTGTAAATGTAACCATAGGAAGTATGCATAACAGTATGTATTTTTAATAAGATTGTTTTTATAAATATAGATGATTTGTTATAACTTATTAATATTGAATTGAATTAAGGGTGTAAGGTTATTTATATATAAATATAACGAATAAAAATGAAAAGTCAGATAGTTTTTGACTTGACAAGGATGAATGAGCTGGTAGACTGATCCCTCACTAAATTGACTTGGTGGCATTGATTTCTTGTTTATCAAGAATAGATGGGAAAATGGAAATATACTATAGAGTCCTGGTCAATAGACTGGGGATTTGTTAATTTTTAGGAGGTAGAAATGGCAGCTACAACTGAATCAGTGAAAACTGATGCTGCGGAAGCACCGCTGTTAAATGTAAGAAATATGATATTAGGCTCTTTGGTCTATATCTTGTTTTACGGTTGGGTACGTTGGTATGAAGGTGTTTATGGCTGGTCAGCTGGTCTAGATTCATTCGCACCAGAATTCGAAACATATTGGATGAACTTCCTATATATAGAATTCGTTTTAGAAGTTTCTACTGCAGGTATTTTGTGGGGTTACCTCTGGAAGTCTCGTGATCGTAAAGTTATGTCAATCACTCCTAGAGAAGAGTTGAGAAGACATTTTACACATTGGACTTGGTTAGTAATGTACGCATGGGCTATTTATTATGGCGCTAGCTACTTCACTGAGCAAGATGGTACTTGGCATCAAACTATCGTTCGTGATACTGACTTTACACCAAGTCACATCATTGAATTCTATTTGAGCTATCCTATCTATATCATTACTGGTGGTGCAGCTTTCTTATATGCTAAAACAAGATTGCCAACCTATCAAAAAGGTTTGTCTCTTCAGTACTTAGTATCAGTAGTTGGTCCTTTCATGATCTTACCAAATGTTGGTTTGAATGAATGGGGTCATACATTCTGGTTTATGGAAGAGTTGTTTGTTGCTCCTTTACACTACGGTTTCGTATTCTTCGGATGGGCTGCTTTAGGTGTAATGGGTGTTGTAAACATAGAAGTTCAAGCAATTGCTAAGCTTCTGAAAAAAGACTTAGCTTAATAAGTCTTGGCTATAATAGCTATCTCCTCGCTGTTTCGTCCAATTTCAAGACGAAACAGCAAAGTGGAAGATAGTCATTAATAAAAATAATTTAAATCCTTTAGGAGGTAAGCTAATGAGCGCATCTCAATCAGCTGTACGTTCACGCGCTGAAGCAGTTAAAGCTTCACGCACGTTCGATTGGCTAATTTTGTTTACATTGTTCTTTGTTGTACTTGGTGGTTATCACATTCACTATATGTTAACTGGTGGTGACTGGGATTTCTGGACAGATTGGAAAGATAGACGCCTTTGGGTAACTGT
>QVQF01000229.1 GCA_003584895.1 Methylococcales bacterium | reverse complement strand
CAAAATTCCTTACACCCCCGAGTGTTGAGTAGTTTTTGGGCTATATCCGGTTGTCATATCGATCATAAAAAGCTGTGCATATCGAGTAAGTAACTGTTTATGAGTGCAAAAAACTCTTCATCCGTCAATTTAATAGTGGTTTAGCAAGTAGCCGCGATGAAGTAAAACGGAATCGAGGAATTAGATTTGATTATCTTTGATTCCACTCCGTTGCATCGCAAAAATCTCTTATAATTGAGTCAGATAGTGTTATAAGATTGAGCGCATAAGTAAATAGTTGAAATAGCTTACGTTTAACGTTTCGAAAGTTATTGAGGCATCTAAATGTTTCGGTCGGGGTTATAAACCCCGACCGGCATTGTTATAAGCCTCGATCGGCCCGGGTATTAGTTAAACACTGTAGTAGTGAGCGCTTTAGAGATCTTACTCGCTTAACGTAAGTTAGGGCTTTGTATTAGGGCGCCTAGGGCGTGTCCAAAAGATGCACCTAGTTTTCCAGCTATCTTATCCAAAAAGCGGCTTTGTTTAGTAAAGTCCACGCGATTTTCTGCACCAATAATGTCTTTGGCGACGTAATCTTCAGTACCAAACGCATCGGCAATGCCAATTTTAACGCCAGCTTCGCCAGTCCAAACTAGGCCTGAAAACATATCGGGTGATTCGATGAGTCTGTCGCCGCGACCTGCTTTAACTGCGCTAATAAATTGCTGGTGTACTTGATCCAACAAGCCTTGCATATATTTGGTTTCATCTGTTTTGGGTGGCGAAAAAGGATCTAGCATGGCTTTATGTGCACCAGCGGTGAGTAAACGACGCTCTACACCTAGTTTTTGCATGACATCAACAAAGCCAAAGCCATCCATTAATACACCAATAGAGCCAATGAGGCTGGAGGGATTAACAAATATTTTATCGGTAGCTGAAGCAATGTAATAACAGCCTGAAGCACAAATATCACTGACGACGGCATAAATAGGTAGATCAGGGTGCTGTTTCTTTATAGCTCTAATTTCTTCGTAGACATAGGCCGATTGCACAGGACTGCCGCCAGGAGAATTTGAATGTAAAATTATGCCTTTGGTTTGCTTATCTTTTACCGCATTTCTTAGGCTTTCAATAATGCTGGCGGCATTGGCATCTTTATCTTCTGCAATCGGGCCTGTAACATCAATAACAGCGGTGTGCTCTTTGCTGTCGATGCCCATGTCTTTTTTAAGTACAGGGTATAGCGTGATTCCCAAAACGATCGTTAAGTAACAAAAAACTAATGATTTAAAAAATACGCCCCAGCGTCTAGCGCGGGTTTGTTCAGTAATGGCTGCTAGTGCTAGTTTTTCAATGACTTCACGTTCCCAGCCTGATTCCTGAGTAACATCAGTTTTTTGTAGATTGTCGTTTTGTTTTTCCATGACTTTTTAACCTTATATAATATTCAGTAGTTCGGTGGGCTGTTCTAAGCACAATAATGGTTGATAGGCTCGTAAGCTAGCAGCAGAATTTGCGCCACAAGTCACTGCAATTGATGAAATTGAGGCATTGATCGCCATTTGCAAGTCGTAGATAGAATCACCTATCATTAAAACGCGTTCTTTTGCCGTTTGGGTGTGTGAAATGATTTCATCCAGCATACGTGGGTCTGGCTTAGAGGCCGTTTCATCAGCACAGCGAGTGACGCAAAATAAATGTTCAGTTCCGGTAGCTTGTAAGGCTTCGGTGAGCCCAGCTCTAGTTTTGCCCGTCGCGACGGCGAGTTGATAGCCTTGATCTTTGAATTGCATCAGCATGTCATACACGCCGGGAAACAAATCAAGATGGTTCATGGGCTTAGAAAAATAGTGTTGACCATAACTGTCGATTAATTGGCTTAGTGTTTGCTCATCGACTTCAGGAAACAGTGTGTGCATGGCTTTATGAATACTTAAGCCTATGACATTTTTTGCCGCCTGAGTTTCGGGCATAGGGCAATGACAGTCAATGGCGGCTTGCTGCAAGCAGTGAGCAATCCAGTCTATCGAATTGATGAGCGTGCCGTCCCAATCAAAGATGATTAAATCAAATCGTTGCTTCATTTTTTAATAGGTTTTCCAGTTGAGCCGGTAAGGGCGCTGAAATTGACATCAGTTCACCGGTAACAGGGTGCTGAAAGTTTAATTTTTGCGCATGTAAGAACATACGTTTATAGCCTTTGACTTTAAAAGTTTTATTGACTTCATCGATGCCATAGCGATCATCGCCCACGATAGGGTGGCCAAGGCTTGCTGCATGGACACGTATTTGATGGGTGCGCCCTGTTTTTGGAGACGCTTCAACCAGTGTGGCATTGGCAAATAACTTGATGCGACGAAATAAGGTTTCAGCGGATTTTCCCGCAGCGCTAATGACCACGATGCGTTCACCACCTTTGCCGGCATTTTTTAGCAATGGCGCGGTGACTATTAATTTCTTTCTATTCCATTGGCCTGAGAGTAAGGCTTGGTAAGTTTTTTGAATCTGACTATTTCTAAAGAGTTCTTGTAATAAGCGTAAGGCGCTGCGCTTTTTTGCGATTAATAAACAGCCTGAGGTGTCTTTATCAAGGCGGTGGACTAGCTCTAAAAAACGAGCTTCTGGTCTTAATTGGCGAAAGCCTTCTATAATGCCAGAACTAACGCCGCTGCCGCCATGAACGGCAAAGCCTGCGGGCTTATTGATGACAATAAAACCTTCATCCTCATATAAAATACCGTCTAGTAATGCGGCTTGCAAACCTTGTGGAATGTAGGTCTCTTCGCTGCGCTCGGCAACTCTAACGGGCGGCACTCTGACGATGTCGCCGGCTACTAGGCGGTATTTAACATCGACTCGGCCTTTATTGACTCTAACTTCGCCTTTTCGGACTATGCGGTAAATATGGCTTTTAGGCACGCCTTTTAAGCGGGCGATTAAAAAATTATCAAGTCTTTGATCGCAATTATCTTCAGTAATTTCGACATAGACGACTTTCGGTAACACGTTTTCTTGTATGCTCATGGCGCAAATAATACCAGTATTTTGTATGTTTGATGCTTTAAAATTGATGTAAGGCCATAAGGTTGTTATATTAGGCAAGTTTTTAAGGAAAACAGACTTTACGCTCCACAGCTTTCAGTTTTGAAACTGGTTTAGAGCGACTTAATGACGATTAAAATAACACTCATGTGATTAACGTTTCATTATAAGATTTTCGGGTTCGTCGTACGACCCTAGACGCACGATTTTTTTAATACCTGTTTAAAACAGAATTTACCAATCAAGACTGAGAACCATTAACTTAGCATCTGTCCCGCGCCCTAATCGTGGCTTTTTGTTGAACTAAAGTAACAACAAAGCTGGCGCAGATGACGGAATATAAGGCCGTATCAACTAAGATGATTGTGTTACTGTTAGAAAGACACATCGTGTTTATTAATGATAAACACTGGATGCGCTAACCCAGCCAGTCTGATTCAGTAAAGTCTGACAATGGAGCAGGAAACAACAAGGATACAAAATGAAAAGAATGCTTATCAACGCTACGCAGGCAGAAGAACTGCGAGTTGCTTTGGTAGATGGTCAAAAACTATATGATTTCGATATAGAAGTGCCGTCAAAAGAACAAAAAAAATCTAACATTTACAAAGGCATCATTACTCGGGTAGAGCCCAGTTTAGAAGCGGCTTTTATTAATTATGGCGCTGATAAACATGGTTTTTTGCCCTTTAAAGAAATTTCTCCGCTTTATCGTCAGCTTCAAGAAGGTGCTGAGGTTGATGGACGTAGACCGGCTATAAAAGATCTGATTAAGGAAGGTCAGGAAATACTGGTTCAAATTGAAAAAGAAGAGCGTGGCAATAAAGGTGCAGCGTTAACGACTTATATTAGTTTGGCAGGTACTTATCTAGTATTGATGCCTAATAATCCTAAGGCAGGCGGTATATCAAGACGCATAGAAGGCGAAACCCGTAGTGATTTACGTGAAGTGATGGCTACGCTGGAAATCCCTGAATCTATGGGATTGATAGTCAGAACGGCAGGTTGTGGTAAAAATGCTGAAG
>QVQF01000189.1 GCA_003584895.1 Methylococcales bacterium | reverse complement strand
CACAGACTCAATGCCGCGCGCAATCAGTTGCGCCATATCGCGCACCGCGCCGCCTTGTGAATAATAAAGTACTAAGATTTCATTCATGGCAAGATCCGCTAGGTCTCTTTAGATGCTTTTTGCCAACGCAGTTGCTTTGCCGATATAACTGGCTGGTGTCATGGCTAGTAAGCCTTGTTTGGCTTCGTTAGGAATGGCTAACTCGTTAATAAATGCATGTAGTGAGGCTTTGTTGATGCCACCTTTGCCGCGGGTTAATTCTTTAAGTTGCTCATAAGGGTTGGCAATGCCGAAGCGGCGCATGACGGTTTGGATTGGCTCAGCCAATACTTCCCAGCTATTGTCCAAATCTTCAGCCAGTTTTGCTGGGTTGATTTCCAGTTTATTTAAACCGCGAAGACATGAGTCATAGCCTAATAGCGTGTAACCAAAAGCCACGCCCATATTGCGCAGTACGGTAGAGTCTGTTAGGTCCCGCTGCCAGCGAGAAATCGGTAGCTTCTCTGCCATATGTCGCAATACTGCATTGGCTAGCCCAAGGTTGCCCTCTGAGTTTTCAAAGTCGATAGGGTTGACTTTATGCGGCATGGTAGATGAACCAATTTCACCTGCTTTTACTTTTTGTTTGAAATAGCCCACTGAAATATAACCCCAAATATCGCGGTTAAGATCAATTAAGATAGTGTTGATGCGCGCTAGAGTGTCGTACAGCTCAGCCATATAGTCATGTGGCTCTATTTGTATGGTCATCGGGTTGTAAGTAAGACCCAGATGCTGCACAAATTTTTCCGCAAAGCTTGCCCAGTCAAAGTCAGGGTAGGCAGATAAATGTGCATTAAAGTTACCTACGGCACCATTAATTTTCCCGAGAATTTGATTCTCAGTAAGTTGTTTTTGTTGGCGTTGTAAGCGATATACCACGTTCGCCATTTCTTTACCCATCGTGGTTGGAGAAGCGGTTTGGCCATGGGTGCGCGCAAGCATAGGCTGGCCTGCTAATTGGTGAGAAAGTTCGCTTAGGCGAGCCATTAGCTCGCTTAAAAATGGGAGCATGACATTGTCACGAGCAGTTTTGAGCATTAAGCCATGCGATAAATTGTTGATATCTTCACTTGTACACGCAAAGTGGATAAATTCGCTGGCTGCTTTAATTTCTAGGTTGCCATCAAACTTCTCTTTAAGCCAGTATTCCAAGGCTTTAACATCGTGATTGGTGCGTGCCTCAATGGCTTTTACTTGCATGGCATCCACTTCGCTAAAGCTAGCGATTGCAGAATCTAATTCTTTAATGGTATCCACACCAAAGGCTGCGATTTCTTTTAGGCTAGGCTCTGCAGCTAATGCTTTAAGCCATTCTACCTCTACCCATGCACGATGCTTAATCAATGCGTACTCGCTAAAATAAGGGCGTAAGCTATCAAGTTTGGTTTGATATCGCCCATCAAGTGGAGATAGTGCATTGAGTGTGGTTAGCGACATAACGGGCTTTCAATCATGAATTCAATAATGCGACATTTTACCCTAGTAAGTAGTGAAAATCCTACTTGAGATTAATGCTTAAAAGCTTTCTCAGCCTATTACCTTCCCCTAAAGGACGGTTACAAGCAGTTGAAAATAGTCAACTATTTAGTTGCCATGAATTCTTGATAAATATTGCGGTGGCGCAAGCATTCATTACCATTTTTGTCTAGGCAGAATTCTTTTAACTTACAAAAGCAGGTGTTATTGACCATTTGTTCCAAAGTGGTTACTTGGCTAGTCAATTGACTGCTAGTGATTTTGTCTTGATTCATGCTATGACCTTTTAATAAATATTATCTTGGTACTTTCAGACCGCTAGTTCAGGTATTTGTTCTGAAGTATCTCGCTAAAAACAAGATTAACCTAATCGCGGAAAACTTTAATTTTAAGCATACTGACTAAAGTTAAAGCATTTTGAGTTTGGATTGAACTAACCATAGATAGAACTCTCAGATAATTACCCCTTATTTAGCGACTAACACGATGCTTAAAAAACTTTTTATAGTTTTGCTATTGCTACTTTTGCTTATTTGGCTGTATGACAATTTAAGCTTAGAGGCTAACTTGATGCAACGTCAGCCTACTAAGCTAGAAGCAGTTGGTGCCAAGTGCTTAGATTTATCTGAACGTTCAGTGGCCTCAGTAACGCCGATTATTGAATATCAAAGACTTGAACTCATTAGTCGTCAATCCTACGCCCTTTCTCGCTGTATGATTGATAGAGGTTATATAGAGAACGCGGCATGGCGTACAGGTGCGGAGCAACATGCAGTTGGTATTTCCCAACAACAAAAAATATCCATTAGCGAAGCTCTAGAAACCTTAAGGAGGAAAGATATGACGATATTTAATGTGCAAAATCAACAAGCCAGCTATTGGATGGCTAAAAAATGAATAAATTATGTTTAGTGTTATTCATCTATAGTTATCACTCTATTGCATTGGCGCAGCCAGATATTAGGCAACTATTAGCATTAAGTGATTCTTTGGTGCAAATCGCCGTCGCATTGCCTAATGGAAATACCGGTAATGGTTCTGGGGTTGTGGTGAGTAAAGAATACGTAGCAACGAGTTGCCATGTATTGGCGAACGCCAAGGGTGCTAATATTATTAAGTACCGAGATGCCTATAAGCCTATCGCTATGAAAGCGGATTGGAAGCATGATTTATGCTTGCTTAAATTCGACAATATTGCGTTTAAGGTAGCGCCAATGCGTGATAGCTCAAGCTTAAAGTATGAAGAAGACGTGTTTAGTCTCGGTTATCCTATAGGCAATAATGTGCCACAACCCTCTTTTGGCAGTATCAAGGCCACCTATGCTTTGGATGGTACCAATATTATTCGAACAGATGCAGCCTTTGGCTTAGGTTCTAGTGGAGGCGCTTTATTTGACCAGGATTTCAATCTTATTGGTATCACCACATTCAAAAGCCCTGGACCACAAGGATTTTTCTATAGTGTGCCGGTAGAATGGATTAAAGCATTGTTTGATAGCCCTGATTTAATTAGCTTAGAAACCCATGAGATTCCATTTTGGGCATTGCCTTTAGAGCAAAGGCCCTATTTTATGCAAGTAGTCATCCCATACCAGAATCATGAATGGAATCAGCTAAAAGCTATTGCAACGGCATGGACTCAGTATGAACCTAAGTCTGCAGACTCTTGGTATTTTTTAGGCTTGGCTGAAGCAGGTGTGCAGGATATCGTGTTGGCGAAACAGCATTTTAAGCAAGCCCAGGTGTTAAATGCGAGGCATTTAGATGCGATGGTGGCGTTGTCAAAGATTGCCTATTTAGAAAGCGACCTCATGACTTTAGAAAAACTTGTGGTTGGAATTAATCAATTAAATGAAGAGCAAGGCCAGATCATCAATGATGAGATTGTCAGCTTAAAAAGCCATTAATTAAGTTATGCCGAATTGGCGGTCAATAAAAAAGGCTACAGATCAATTTGATCTGTAGCCTTTTTTAATTAAAAAACTTATTCTGAGATTTTTTTCAGATTATCTAAACCACCACGGTATACGCTAGTCATGGTTTTGACGGCAGTTTCGTCATCTTGACCAGTAGCCGGCATAGTCGCTAAATCTTTACGTTTAAAACTACCTTGCCATACCACTAAAGTCTTGTCTTTGCCTTGCGCTTTAACTGTTACAGTCGATGCGTAACTCGTCACTGGTAATACACCTTCAATAATTGAATATTTAAAGGTTTGTTTTTTTGCGCTGTAAGCCAGCAATTTTTCTTTAATAGTGCCACCATCTTGCAAAGTTAATAAGCGTTCTGCGCCTACTTTGTTATTGGTGCCAGTAACAATTTCCGTCTTTTTAATTGCAGGGTGCCAAGCACCTAAGTCATTAAAGTTACTGACTGTAGACCACACCTTGGCGGCAGGGGCATTGATTGTCACTTCTTCGTGCGCTGATAAGATTTTTGCCTCATCTGCAACCGCGTTAAATGAAGCGCCAACTAATAGCGAAGCAACTAACAAGCTATATTTCATGTGAAATCCTTTTAATTATTAGATTGTGCATTTTTGACAATCTTACAATTAAGAGTTTAACCTA
>QVQF01000196.1 GCA_003584895.1 Methylococcales bacterium | reverse complement strand
CTAAGTAAAGATCAATTAAAGCCTTTGGCTAAAGAGTTGCGTGATTATTTAACGCATACCGTGAGTATTTCTGGTGGTCATTTTTCAGCAGGTCTAGGTACCGTTGAACTAACAGTGGCACTACATTATGTCTTTGATACCCCCTCTGATCAATTAGTCTGGGATGTAGGCCATCAAGCTTATCCACACAAAATATTAACGGGCCGTAAGGATAGAATGACCACTATCCGTACGCGCGATGGAGTCTCTGCTTTTCCTAATCGTGCTGAAAGTGAATATGATGCCTTTGGTGTTGGCCATTCGAGTACGTCCATTAGTGCGGCCTTAGGCATGGCCATCGCCTCTGAATTAAAAGGTGAAGATAAGCAGATGGTCGCCATTATTGGCGATGGCAGTATTACTGGGGGGATGGCTTTTGAAGCCATGAATCATGCCGGTTCTATAGATGCTAATTTACTGGTTATTTTAAACGACAATGATATGTCGATTTCGCCACCCGTAGGCGCGCTCAATAATTATTTAACTAAAATCTTATCAAGCAAATTTTATTCCTCGATACGTGAAGAAAGTAAGAAAGCCTTAAGCAAAGTACCTAGCGTCTGGGAATTAGCGCGTAAGACTGAAGAACACATGAAGGGCATGATCGTGCCTGGCACCTTGTTTGAAGAGCTGGGCTTTAATTACATTGGCCCGATTGATGGCCATGATTTAGATATGCTGGTGCCCACCTTAGAAAACCTCAAAGCCATTTCTGGCCCACGGTTTTTACATATCGTCACTAAAAAAGGCAAAGGCTATGCGCCTGCCGAAAAAGATCCTTTGGCTTATCATGGCGTACCGGCCTTTGATCCTAGTCAAGATAGCCTACCTAAATCAGCCGCCTCTATTCATCCGACTTACACAGAAGTGTTCGGTAGTTGGTTATGTGACATGGCAGCCAAAGATGAGCGTCTCTTAGGTATTACCCCAGCGATGCGCGAAGGCTCAGGCTTAGTTAAGTTTTCAGAACAATATCCTAAGCGTTATTTTGATGTCGCCATTGCCGAACAACATGCGGTAACGCTGGCTGCGGGTCAAGCCTGTCAAGGTGCCAAACCCGTGGTCGCTATTTACTCGACCTTTTTACAGCGGGGTTATGATCAACTCATACATGATGTCGCTCTGCAAAATCTGGATGTATTATTTGCTTTAGATCGCGCTGGCTTAGTCGGCCCCGATGGCCCTACTCATGCGGGTAGTTTTGATTACAGTTATTTAAGCTGTATTCCTAATATGTTGATCATGGCGCCAGCAGATGAAAACGAATGCCGTCAAATGCTGACAACAGGTTTTTTGCATGAAGGTCCCGCTGCGGTGCGTTATCCACGCGGCAAAGGCCCGGGTGCAACTGTAAAAGCCGAATTAGACCCACTCACTATCGGTAAGGCTGAAATTCGTCATCAAGGTAGTCGTATTGCTATATTGGCCTGGGGCAGTATGGTTACACCCGCCTTGAGCGCAGGTAAACAACTTAACGCAACTGTCGTTAACATGCGTTTTATCAAACCAATAGATGAACAATTGTTACTAGAGTTAGCCAAAAGCCATGATGTTTTGGTTACGGTAGAAGAAAATGTAATCTCGGGTGGTGCCGGCAGTGCCATTAATAACTTCCTACAAGCTCAGCGCATCCTCATGCCAGTCTTAAATCTCGGTTTACCCGATAGCTTTGTAGAACAAGGCACACGCGAAGAATTGCTAGCGATTTGTGGCTTAGATGCACCAAGTATCTTGGCACAGGTTGAGGCTTTTTGTGCGTAAGTGGTTGTTATAATTATTTTATGTCTACGGTCGCCAAGATTCTCTTATGCCGACCATGCTTATAGAGTACAGCTCAAAGCATCCAAGTCTAGTTAACTGCAGCTAATAATTAACACTTAAAATCACAAGCACTATAATCTTAAGTAAAACTGTCTATCCTATCAATTTCAAATATTTCTGATATAAGGATTCATGGTCTTCAACATGCTTAGGATCTTTATCAATACAATCTACTGGGCAAACTTCAACACATTGCGGTAAACCATGATGCCCTACACACTCGGTGCACAAATCTGGATTGATAATATAAATATCTTCACCTTGTGAAATGGCAGCATTGGGGCACTCTGGCTCACACACATCACAATTGATACATTCGTCATTAATAATTAATGCCATCATAAATCCTATTTAAATTTTTCAATTAAACGCTGGTGAACAACATCAGGGACAAAACAAGAGACATTGCCCTTCAACATAGCAATTTCTCGTATCATCGTTGAAGAAATAAATTCATATTGTTCAGCTGGTGTTAGAAACATAGTTTCTAATTGCGGCGCAAGTCGCCTATTCATTCCCGCTAATTGAAATTCATACTCGAAATCAGAAACAGCGCGTAAGCCTCTGACAATGACATTAGCGCCCTGCTGCTCTGCACAATCAACCAATAAATTATCAAAGCCAATAACTCGTACATTAGAAAACTCTGGCGTAACTAATCGAGCCAATTCAACTCTTTCATCTAGCGTAAATAAGGGCGTTTTACCTCTATTAACAGCTACAGCAACTATGACTTCATGATATAGCTTAGAAGCTCTAGAAATAATATCCAAATGTCCATTGGTAATGGGATCAAATGTACCTGGATAAATTGCGATAATATTCATGTTATTGGATGTAATAAAATACTGGTGAACAAGTTTAAATTGCAAAGAATAAAACTATCAACCAGAGGGATAAACTTTTGTCTACGAACAATCTTTGTCAGTAAATAGAGCATTAGCTAACTCCTGTAGAAAGAAGTGTATTCCAGACTACTGGACGTTATTTACACAACATTGACTTAAGTAAAAAAAAGCAATAAAAAAAGCCGATGTATAACATCGGCTTTTTTGTTAAATAGTACGCTTTATTTACAAAGTATTAACAGCGTTCAATTCTTGAAAGGCTTGTTCTAAACGGGTAACCATACCTTCTTCACCAGCACGTTGCCAAACCCGAGGATCGTAATATTTTTTGTTAGGCTTATCATCTCCATCAGGATTTCCGATTTGACCTTGCAAATAGCCTTCATTTTTCTTGTAAAAATTCATAATACCTTCCCATGTAGCCCATTGGGTATCGGTATCAATGTTCATTTTTACAACGCCATAACCAATTGATTCTTTAATTTCTTCAGCAGAAGAACCTGAACCACCATGGAATACAAAATTTAATGTATTAGCAGGAATACCATATTTTTCAGACACAAATTTTTGTGAATTATCTAAAATGGTTGGCGTTAATTTAACATTACCTGGTTTATAAACACCATGTACATTACCAAATGAAGCCGCAATAGTGAAACGATGACTGATTTTGCTTAATTCTTCATAAGCATAAGCAACATCCTCAGGTTGCGTATACAATAATGAATGATCTAAATTACTGTTATCAACGCCGTCTTCTTCACCACCGGTTACACCTAATTCAATTTCAAGCGTCATATCCATTTTAGACATACGCGCTAAATATTGACCGCAAATTTCGATGTTTTCTACCAAACTTTCTTCAGATAAATCCAACATGTGTGAGCTGAACAAAGGTTTTCCAGTTGCAGCGAAATGTTTTTCGCCTGCATCTAATAAGCCATCAATCCAAGGTAATAGTTTTTTTGCTGCGTGGTCAGTATGCAAAATAACGGGTACGCCATAAGCTTCTGCCATTAGATGTACATGTTGTGCACCTGAAATAGCACCTAAAACAGCAGTTTCTTGGCCTTGCAACTTCAATCCTTTACCAGCTACGAATTGAGCACCACCGTTTGAAAATTGAATAACAACAGGTGACCTAACTTTAGCTGCAGCTTCTAATACCGCATTAATTGAATCGGTATTGATAACATTAACAGCTGGCATTGCAAATTTATTTTCTTTGCAAATTGCAAATACTTTTTGAACATCTTCACCAGTAACTACACCGGGTTTAACTACATCTAAAATTTTTTGTGACATTTATGGGGTCCTTTATCAGTTAGTGATTGAAAGTTAAGATCAGAAATATTCTACTGATGGTTTTAACGAACCATCAGCAAATACATAGTGAATTATTTAACCTTCAAGGCTAGCCAAGCGATCTGCAAGTAATTGTTC
>QVQF01000226.1 GCA_003584895.1 Methylococcales bacterium | reverse complement strand
GCTATAGTGACCGATCTCTTTGTCTTTCAAAACATAAATTACACAATAGTCTCGCAACTCAGGCTTGCCTATTTCCAATAAAGGCCGCATATCCATATATGGCGAAACACTAGCTCGATTAAGTAACACCCAATCCACTTCATTATTACGCTTGCTATAAATATTGACGCCCTCACTATTATATTTGCTGAAATTTAAGGAGACCACACCATCAGATATATCAGTGCCGCTTAATTCAGGACGAGACGTACTTAAATCGTAACTATCTCTAGCGCCTACAATACCCAGTTGAGCGCCTTGACCATTATTATAAGAGGATCGTGCTTTAATACGCCTAACCTCAGACCTCACTAAGCTTTCGGCATTTCCACGACTGCCTACTTTATCAGCCGTCGCTTGTTTAGACAGTGCTGCAGCATCATTAACATGAGCAATCTTGGCGTGAAAATCAGCGTTAGCCGCTGTCAATGCTGCTAAATCAGAGGGTGCAATGGCTGTATCGGTGCTGATTTGAGTTAAAAAATGATCAAACCAGACTAAAAAATCATTATCTGCAGTAGGTACATAATCAGACATAGTAAACCCCTTAATTTAATTGAATAAAATATATAAAAAACCGAATACGGGAATTTAAGCAAGCCATAATTACTGTTGCCTAGACCTGTATTAGGCTGTAACGCACGCTGAACTTGGTATCCTAGCGGGTCATTCTCGTATGATAGATACTGAACCAGGTATCAGAACGCTCCATCCCCGTATGATGAACTCTGAACCCCGTATTAGAACGCTCCATTCCCGTATAATGAACGCTGAACCACGTATCAAAACTTTACATCCTCGTATGATTGATGCTTAACCTTGTATTGATCCAAAAAAGACACCGACTTGGAAACACCACTAACCTGAATCACTACCTTTAGCACTGACTTGAGTGTTGCGCTAATCGACTTACGCTTATTTGGCACTTGGGTGATCCGTTTTTAAATGCACCGTGCATGCCGCAAAGCTAATCCTAATGGTTACCCATAACTCTTGCGACCCTAAACAACGATAAATACACAAGCTAACTAATAAGCTTGCGTGCAGAGTATAGACTTCCAGCGTTAGCTCAGTCTATTCGTAGAACTACTGACATCATCAATTTAGTTGGATTTGCATGGAGTCACATGCTAGTGCTCATACTTCTTTTTGAAGGGTGTTGGATACAACTTTCATTAAACACACAAAACCCTTAATCGCTTGAAATACCATTGATTTATTAAATAACAATGGGATATAGTATTGATATATAGCATTCCTAGGAGTAGCCCATGTCCACAAGTACCGTATTCACAAATAACCGAAGCCAAGCTGTGCGTTTGCCTGCCGACATGCGCTTTCCTGATACCGTGAAAAAAGTAGATGTACGGATATTAGGTTTGGAGCGGATTATTGCTCCTGCAGAATCAGCCTGGGATAGTTTCTTTTTAGGTGGTCAAACCGTCAGCGATGACTTTTTGATTGAACGTGCCGATCAGCAACAAATCGAACGCGACAGCCTATAAAAGTCGATTAAAAGATGCTGAAATATTTACTTGATACCAATATTGTTATTTATGTCATCAAACAACGCCCGATGGAGGTGTTGTCGATGTTCAATAAGCAGCAGGGACGCATGGCAATATCCGCCATTACCTTGGCTGAACTGGTACATGGCGCAGAAAAAAGCCAGTTTCCTGAGCGCAATCTGGCCGTGGTTGAAGATTTTTGTAGTCGTTTAATCACTTTACCTTATGACGACAGTGCTGCTTATCATTACGGCAGTATTCGCGCAGTACTAGAAAAAACCGGCAAAACTATAGGTATCAATGATCTGCATATCGCCGCCCAAGCTCGCAGCCAAGGGCTTATATTGGTCAGCAATAATCTACGTGAATTTGAACGTGTGCCAGGATTGCTCATGGAAAATTGGGTGGGATAATGGCTTTTATTACAGTAGTGACCAATGATCTCAATGCCGACACTACGATAGCTAGCTGCGATGCAATACGGCTACCGCACCCTACCGCAATAAACTTAATGGTCTTAATCTGACTGCCTCAAGCCGTAATCTCCTCAGCCGCTATCAGCAATTCATCTATAAAATGTTGGCTATATAAAGGTAAATAATTATGCTTTAGATAGGCGATTTTAGTATTTGAACTTGGAATTAAATGAGCTAAATCTCGAACCACTAAATCATGATCTATCAAAGGATCATAAGCCATCGCCGTAATCAAACCCACGCCCAGATCTAAGCGCACATAAGTTTTAATCACATCAGTATCGGCTGCCGATAAAGTAATATCCAACTCCAAACCAGCATTTTTAAAAGCGCCTTCAATAGCCGAACGGCCAGTAAAGCCAGAGCTATACGTCAGTATCGGAAATGCTGCTAAGCGCTCCAAGGTGATATCACCCTCACTTAAGGGATGATATAGCGGCACCACTAAAGCATGATGCCATTCATAACAGTTTTTAATGACTAGATCATGCTCTTGATCTAAGCGTTCGGTACAAATAGCAATATCAGCTTTACGGGCGTGCAATTGCTCAATCAGTTGATCGGGCGATGCTTGCACCATATAAATTTTAACGCCCGGGTACTTTGCTCTAAAGCGCTGTATCGGCAAGGGCAAAAAGTATTTAGCTTGAGTATGGGTAGTGGCTATATGCAAAATACCTTGATTACTATCAAGAAAATCAGCTGCTATATTTTGGATATTGGCTTTAGCTCTATTGATAATATCAACCTCTTCCATAACCCGAGTCCCTAAGGCGGTCATACTGATGAGTTTTTTACCTTGCCTTTCAAATAAAGGTGAACCTAACTCTGACTCAAACATTTGTAATTGCCTGCTCACAGCCGATTGCACGATGTGCATTCTTTCTGCAGCCTTTGACAGATTAAAATTAGTTTCTTGAAGTACGCGCAGTAGTTCAATTTGACTCAAATTCATGCTTTGATTGTCCTTAACGTGTATTGCTTATGTCATCATCATATCAAAGCGTGACGGGGTTTATAACCCCGTTACTCACGTTTCTAAGTTATCGAAATCTAAACGTTTCGGTCAGGGTTGCAAACCCAGACCGGCAGATGCTGCACATAAAAATAGTGTTTGCTACTGAAACCAATGCGCTTGGCGTATCTGAAAGCCGACTTTATCACCTCTAGTTAATGCCAGTTGTTTAAATTGGTCACTAGGCATTTCTGCAAAGACACTTGCTGTCGAACCATTACTATCATTTTTAACGAGCTCCAACCGTATCAAGGCGCCTAAATGCTGCCAATCTTTTAAGGTGGCAGGCGCTGCTTGATTCGTTGTCGCTTTTTCAACAACGATGTCATGTGGGCGTACGTGAGCTATTTTACTATCTTGTTGAATAGGCAAAAGTCCTGCTATCTGCAACCAATCAGAATCATGTTCAGCCATATCAAAGATATTCGTTTGACCAATAAAGCGCGATACAAAAGCATTGGCCGGATGATCATAAATATCAGTGGGCGAACCTTGCTGTTCAATGCGACCATGATTAAGCACGACCACTTGGCTAGCCACTTCCATCGCTTCTTCTTGATCATGAGTCACAAATATACTGGTGACATTGAGTTCATGATGTAGATTACGCAACCATTGCCTTAGATCTTTACGCACACTGGCATCCAAGGCGCCAAAGGGTTCATCCAATAATAACACCGATGGCTCAACTGCCAATGCTCGCGCCAAAGCAATACGCTGACGTTGACCGCCGGAGAGTTGATCAGGATAACGATCATGTAACCAATCCAATTGTACTAATTCCAGCAGAGCATGGACTTTTTTAGCAATGGTTTCATTATCGGGACGTTCACGTCGTGGTTTGACTTTAAGACCAAAAGCCACATTTTCAAAGACCGTCATGTGCCTAAATAAGGCGTAATGTTGAAAGACAAAACCGATGCCGCGCTTACTGACATTCTGCGTGGTTTTATCGACACCGCTTAATAACACTCGTCCTTTATCTGCCTGCTCTAAACCGGCAATGATGCGTAAAAGCGTAGTTTTACCACAACCGGAAGGCCCTAATAAGGCCACTAATTCACCTTCAGGAATTTCCAGATTGATATTAGAGAGTGCCGCAAAGGCACCAAACTG
>QVQF01000035.1 GCA_003584895.1 Methylococcales bacterium | reverse complement strand
ACATGAAAAGGATTGGCTGGCTTATCAGTTAAGCGCCCCTTCGTCCGCACCGGCGTTGAGACAATGAAAGCGCCATCGGCTTTTAACATCTTGGAAACTGCCGAAAGGTATTTTTCTGGATTCGGGAGATGTTCGATGGTCTCAAAAGACACAATGACGTCAAAGCTATCTGAAGGATAGGGGGGATTCAGCATTCCCGGTGTGGAATGACAAATTAGACGCTTGGTATTTTTGACGGACTTGTGTGATCGTCTTTTCGTCAAGGTCTATCCCGATCACTCTGGAACACCCTGCTTCCGCCAAGAGCTGTGTTCCATATCCTGTGCCACAAGCCATATCAAGGACGCACTTGCCATTCACATAATCGGCCGCAAAATGATACCGGCCGAAGTCTTGGGCTTTGTCTTCCGAGTTCAAAGCGGGTGAATTGGGGTCATTTCTCTCGTTAGCAGCCATCGTTATGTATGACAAAATATATCACGACTATTCGTATTTACAAATTGCGCGAAACAGTATTTGCCCAAGGTGGCTCTTCATTTCTTGATGTATCGAATCGATGTTGGCACTTATCGTTGGCCATGCTTGTGCAAAATAAAGATGCTTAGTATGAATGTTCTCGATGTTCAAATTACTAGCGGCATTTTCCAATCGTAGCGTGCAACTGGTCAGTCCCACTCCGGACATGAAATTCTCCACTTTACGGTCATATGAAATGGCGACAGTCGGGATGCCCAAAGAAACCGCGAGTATACAGGCATGCAAACGCATCCCAACAAAAGCATCGGCTTCCGACAACGCTTTCTTGCTTTCATCAGGCGTCATGCACTGGCTATATGTTCTGACTGATTTACTATTCAAGTCTGCAGAAATCAGGTACAGAAATGGGATGTCTTGAGGGTCAAATGGGATTAGATGGATAGTGTAACCTTCGTCGAGGAACTGTCTGATTAATTGTTTGATATGCACTAAATAGGCTTGCCAGTTGATTTGTATATTTCGAGTGCGATGTCCCGCCGCCTCGAAATCCAATAAAGACACTGCCAATACCGGTGGCTTATTGGAACGGCTTCGGAGAGTGAGAGGGGGATCCATAAATAGCGCAATATCAGGGTAATAAAAGAGAGATGCCCCGTCACGATTAGGCGCAAGTACTTGTGCTCGTTCCAAGCTCTTCCGCTCGCGGAAATATGCAAAAACCGCATTATCGAGTAGCCACTTTGTAAGAGCCATACCACTCCGGGTGTTTATTGGACCGATGCCAATACTCCATAGGGCGAATGGTTTACCAAAGAGCTTCATCAGTATTGCGGCACTAGCTACCCCAATATATGCAATGAACCCAATATCATCCCTTAACAAGTCTCCGCCACCCATAAGTAGTAAATCGGACCTTCTTAGGGTCTGAAGAATTGCCCATAGCTTGCCTTTGCAGAAAAGGGCATACCAATGTGAGGGCTTGAATAGGTTAAGAGTCAATATCGCTTCTATGCCATGAATGTTTCGAGTTTCCTCGGGGTTGTTGGATAAAACGCAAATTTTTACTTGGTTCTGGCTTGATTTTCTGAGGAACTGGGTCGTAGCTTGCAGAATAGATTCATCGCCGACATTGCCGTCGCCGTAACAGCCGACAATAGCAATCTGATGTAGATGGTCTTTGCTCATGACGGATGGACTCTTGAGTTTATGGGACAATAATCGCTGCGAGATCTGATGGAGGGGTTGTTGTTAGATCTGATTCGAAGAACCTCTTGTTCCGTTTAATCTTGGCTCGCGACCAATCCCACTACCCGATTCTTAGCAATTCTGCGATCATCTCTTCACTGAAGCGGAACTTAATAATTCGCGCCGGGACTCCGGCAACTACAGCAAAATGAGGGACGTCCTTGGTGATTATACTTCCCGCGCCACAAACTACGCCATGCCCAATCGTTACGCCGGGCAATAGAAGAACGCGGTCTCCTATCCACACATTGCTGCCGATAACTGTTGGTCCTTTTTCTTCAACCAAAGAGCAGAATTGGAACTGCTCATGCAGGCTGAACATAAGGTTTGCATGGTTGATGTTATGATTTGTCGTAATGATTGTAACATTTTCGCCAATGGCGCAAAAGTTACCAATTTCTGCCCTTGGTGGGCCGCCTTTAATTACAATTGGATAGTTGATGATGGTGTAGTCGCCAATTCTAGTGCCTCTTTTGATTCTGGAATCGGGATTCACATAGGCACCAACACCGATTGTTACATCCCTCTTCCTCATCAAGTTGAGGAATCTGCGGTAGCGCAGTTTGTCGTACAGAAAACGGAATCTATATAGCATTAGACAATCTCCAGATTTTATCCTCTAAACGCACTGGTCGCGGTGAGGCTGTCTCATGGCTGACTTTCTCGATAAGACTTTAGCAATATCTGCATTTTGTGGAGAGATTCCCGACCCAGCATCAAGAGAAATACAATATATGTACTGAGGCCGATCATAATTATTGTAATTGTCCTAATTAAGTGGTTGTCAGATGGGATACACTTCATTATTCCGAATACAACACCCGCCATTCCGATTGATGACGCTGTGGAGGGAGCGAGTGCTTTGAAGAACTCGCTCCATGCATAGCCGACAATTCGTTTTGAACATGAACACCAAAAAGCCACCAGTATGGGATATACAATTACCCATACTAAGCACACACCGATTAGGCCAAAACCAGCACCGATGTAGAAACTCAAGGGAAGTACAGCAAGGCAGAGTAGGTTAAAATGCAGGCCGAGATCCGTACGGCCCTTGGCAATTAAAACAGGAGTGACCATAGAGTTGATAGTGGTTGCTACAGCTGCTCCTGTCAAAAACTTAAATGGCAGTATAATAGGAGTCCACGTTGACCCCAGTAATAGTGGGATAGCATCGTCGGCAACGAGAAACAAACCTATCATCGCAGGAAACACCAGGGTGCAGATAATCTCTGTGGATATTAGATAGTACTTTTTAAGTCGTTGAGATTCATTCTGTAATTGTGAATAAACGGGGAAGGCCACTTGATTCATAATGGATGTCAAACGACCACTGAGATCTATCGTGAAGCGCGATGCAAGAGAGTAATAGCCTAAGCTTTGCCCTCCCAAGAGCCTTCCGATTATCAAACTTGCCGCATTGCTATGCACATAGTACGCCACAGTTGCTCCTGTCAAAGTTGTACTGAACCGGAGAACTTGGCTCACATGAGGCCAATGAAGCTTCAGCTTCGGTCGCCAATTGGTCTGCGAATACGATTGAAGCATGGTCAATGTGCTACGTGACAAGAATCCACAAGCAAGGGCCCAAACGCCCCAGCCTTTGTAAGCCAAAATCACAGTAATCAATCCTGATAGAAGGTTTGCAATTACTTCTGCTATTGAGCGCCTCTTGAAATCCATGGTGCGAGTCAAAATGCTCCAAGGAATCTGCTGCAGAGACGTTATAATATGATTGAGACCTATGAACCAAATTAGATGGGTTAATTGCGGTTGATGAAAGTACTTGGCCACGAAAGGCGCCACAAGGAGTGCTAATCCGTAAAACGCCAGTCCGACGATATTGGTAAGCCAAAAAAGTGAGTGCAGCTCTTCTTCATCTAGATTCTGCCGCTGAACGATGGCTGATCCCAGCCCCATATCGTTTAGGAACTCGATACAACCGATGTACAACAAAGCGATTCCAAAGAGTCCGTAGTCTGATGGCGAGAGAGCCCTAGCTACTGCTATCGTGATTACCCACGATATGCCTTGCATAGCAAAGCGGGAGCCGCCGTACCAGATGGCACCGGATACTGCGCGTTGTTTGAGATTGTCAGACATGGGGAGCATTAGACATTGGTCTTTAGGCTTTGGGCGCAGGCTTCGGACTGAAGTGCGTTTTATACGTTGCCACCTCCGAGCGGGTCTCAAGTCTGCTGTCGGTTTTAGTCGCTGTGTTCACTAGTCAAAAAAACTACAGATAAGTTTCCGGCTGAAATCACAAACTTCCGGGCCGGTTTATAAGTTTCCGGGCGATTTTATAATCTTCCGGTCGGAATTATAAGTTTCGGCCGCCATCCGAAACTTTCGGAATCGGATTATAAGTTTCGGAATGCGCCCGGAGACGTTTCGGCGGAGTTTATAAGTTTCGGAACACTTACACCCAGACCAGATAGAGTTGATCATTTCCTATTAGT
>QVQF01000082.1 GCA_003584895.1 Methylococcales bacterium | reverse complement strand
ATTTCATCATTGAAATACGATAAGACACTGCTTTAATTTCTTCAGTGGTCATTTTTTTAGCAATCATATGCATCATATTGTCTGAATTATTTGTACGAGCATTTGTTTTAAAATCGGTTAGTGATTTAATTAAATAATCAGCATGTTGCGATTTTAATGAAGGAAATGCTGCAGGTTTATTTCCTTCCGCTAAAGGTCCATGACAAGCAATACAGGCTGAAACTTCTCGAGGTAAGTCACCATTACGATATAAATCAGCGCCTTGAGCAATAAGGGCCTGCACAGAAGTAGCCTCCTGCTTTTCGTCAGTATCATCGTCCTCATCTAAAACAGGCAACTCATTGGCAGATATTTTCTGTGCCGCATAGTAAGCCGCTATATTTTTAATATCCTTATCAGACAATCCCATGGCCAAAGCCGACATCATTGGACTTTTACGAGTACCATTTTTAAAGGCCTCTAACTGCTTAATGAGGTATGAAGCATGTTGCCCAGCAAGCTTAGGGAATGTTGCGACTAAACTATTTCCATGCTCTCCATGACAACTCATACAAGCAGCTGCTTTTTCTTTTCCTGCATCAATAGCGTCTTCTGCATGTAAAATACTCGAAGTACCGGTAAATGCCATGGCAAATGAAAGAGCCAGCAATTTTTTTTTCATCGGATTTCCCTTTAGAATAAAGTTGTCATTGTATGGTAGCCCTTGATTTATATAGGCTGCTAAATGTAGCCAGATTCTACCCTAATTAGTAAGCTTAAGCGAGATAGCCATGAATCCAATTTATCACCAAGCAAAATTTATTAACAGTTCGCCCGATCTTAAAGATACACCTGAAGACCAAGGTAAAGAAATTGCATTTGCTGGACGCTCAAATGCCGGAAAATCCAGTGCCATTAATACCCTAACTCGACAAAATGGTTTAGCTAGGATTAGTAAAACACCTGGTAGAACGCAAATGCTGAATTTTTTCGAAATCAATGATCAGAAACGATTTGTTGATTTACCGGGTTATGGTTATGCCAAAGTGCCTATTGCTGTGAAAAAAAAATGGCATGAACTGATGGAAAAATATTTAACACAACGCAAGTCTTTATGCGCCATCATTTTAGTGATGGATGTACGTCATCCTTTAACGGAATTCGATTGGCAAATGGTTAACTGGTGTCAACATACTGGTTTGCCGTTACATATATTATTAACTAAAGCCGATAAATTAACGTACGGAGCAGCAAAAAACACCCTAATGCAGGTGCAAAAAGAATTAGTAGATATTAATTTTCCGTTAACTATACAGTTATTTTCAGCTTTGAAAAAAACGGGCGTAGATGAGGTACATAAAGCGTTAAATCTTCTTTTTAATCAAGTTGAATTCGAAGAAGAGGCTGAACAAATAGAAGACTAATGCTTTGTGGCAGAGATTATTAGGCTCAACTGAACTTAAATCCACCTACTTTAACTAGGTGGATTAAACTTAACCTTAAAATCAAATAGTTACATCGTGATAAATATTTTGTACATCATCTAAATCATTTAGTAAATCTAAAAACTTATCAAATAATTCGACATCATCAGGATTCATGGTCATGAATTCTTTGGGTATAAATTGAATTTCATCAACATCAAAGTCAATGCTGCCTAACAAATCGATTAACGCTTGCTTGGCCTTAAAATATTCTGAGTGAGGCGTAAAAACGGTAATTTTCCCATCACTACTTTCAATATCAGTGACATCAACATCCGCTGAAAGTAACGCCTCTAATATAATGTCTTCATCAGCATGATCAAATACTAAAATGGCAGCATGATCAAACATGTGACTGACAACACCTTGTGTGCCAATTTTACATTTTGTTTTAGTAAAACACTGACGTACATCGCCAAAAGTACGATTAGGATTATCGGTTAAACAATCAACAATAACCTTGCAGCCACCCGGGCCAAAACCTTCATAGCGTATAGGCGCGAAATCTTCACCACCACCACCTTTAGCTTTATCTATGGCTTTTTCAATAACATGGGTTGGTACTTGGTCTTTTTTCGCTCTATCAATTAAGCCCCGTAAAGCTAAGTTGCCATCAGGATCTATGCCCCCAGACTTTGCACATACATATAATTCACGACCATATTTGCTATACACCTTTGCCTTAGCATCTGATGTTTTTGCCATAGAATCTTTACGGTTTTGATAGGCTCTACCCATTTAACTATTGCTCCATTTACAAAATAAATTCAGTAATTTTACAGACAAGTCTGTAGGTAGGGAATGTTTTAGTCATTAAAAATGACTTTATTATTTAATAAAATAAACAATGGATACACCAATACCCCTATCAATTTTATTCCACACTCAAAATAAAATCCCATTGCGCTGGTGTCACAGGCATAATCGATAAACGATTGCCACGACGAACTAAAGCTAAATCTTCTATTTCAGGATAAGTTCTTAGCTCTTTTAATGAAATAACACGTATTAATGTTTTTACATGACGGACATCAACCATTATCCAACGAGGATCTTCAGGATCGCTTCTAGGATCATAATGCTGATCTTCAGGATCAAAGGCGGTAAAATCAGGATAGCTTTCTTTTACTATTTCCATGATGCCGACAATGCCTGGAACATCACAATTAGAATGATAAAAAAAGATTAGATCACCTAACTTCATCTCATCGCGCATCATATTTCTTGCTTGATAATTTCGTACACCATCCCAATGCTCAGTTTGATTAGGTCTGTTGTAAAGTGCATCGATGCTAAAGCTGTCTGGTTCAGATTTCATTAACCAATAATTCATATTATTTGACTCCATTAACTTTTAAAATGATGATTGTAATCATCCATTGCATGTCTAATAACTTCGTGTGCTTCTTCTCGGCCATAAACATTCGTTATTTCGCAAATGTTTTTTTCACTCGGTAAATGTTTATAGGTTAAAAAATAATGCTTAAGACGATTAATATAAGATTCTGGACAATCTGACACATCATTCCATTGCCTATAAAACTCATCCCCTTTCATTACCGCAATAATTTTATCATCTGCTTCGCCACCATCTAATAAACGAAAGCCGCCGATAGGGATCGCTTGTAACAAAATATCACCATGCGTTACGCTACGTTCACTTAAAACACAAATATCTAAAGGATCGCCATCACCTTTCGCTACAGTTTTGCCTGATTTTAGAGCGGCATAATCAGCGATTTTTTCTGCGCAATAAGTACGCGGTATAAAACCGTAAAGTGTAGGTATCATATTAGAAAACTTTTGCGGCCTATCTATCTTAAGATAACCCGACTCTTTATCTATTTCATATTTCACCGTATCTGATGGAACAATTTCAATAAATGCGGTAACAATAATCGGTGCATTATCACCTGGACTAATGCCATGCCAGGGATGTGCTTTGTGTTGTATTTTCATACGTTGTTGCTCCTCTTAACTCAATTCATTACACAGAAATCTGCGCTTTAATATGTTCATGGGCCTGATAGTGTTCGACTTCAAAATCGTCATAACTATATTCAAATATAGAAGCAGGTTTATTTTTAATAGTTAATGTGGGCAAAGCATAAGGCTCGCGAGTTAATTGTAAATTAGCTTGTTCCAGATGATTGAGATATAAATGTACATCGCCCCCTGTCCAAATAAAATCCCCTAGGGCTAAATCACACTGCTGCGCAACCATGTGCGTCAATAAGGCATAACTAGCAATATTAAACGGTAACCCTAGAAACGTATCACAGCTGCGCTGATAAAGCTGACACGATAACTTACCATCGGCCACATAGAATTGAAAAAAGGCATGGCAAGGTGCTAAGGCCATTTTTCCACAGGCTACATTCTGTTGTGGACTTATGCTTTCATCGGGTAAATCAGCGACATTCCAAGCAGATACAATAATGCGCCGACTATTCGGTGTTTTTTTTAGCTGTTCGATAACGACTTTAATCTGATCGATAGGCTGTCCATCTGGGCTAGGCCAAGATCGCCATTGATGCCCATACACAGGTCCCAAATCGCCGCGATCATCAGCCCACTCATCCCAAATATGAACGCGATGTTCATGTAAATAAGCGACATTGGTTTCACATTTTAAAAACCACAGTAATTCATGAATAATGGATTTTAAATGGACTTTTTTGGTAGTCACCAAAGGAAAGCCCTGTGTTAAATCAAAACGCATCTGATGACCAAA
>QVQF01000059.1 GCA_003584895.1 Methylococcales bacterium | reverse complement strand
CTTACATGTTATGTGTTGTTACGCTCATACCTGCTTGCTGATATTGACGATATCGATTTCTAGCCGCAGCTTTAGTGACCTCACAATTATCGAGTATTTCAAGTATGCGTTTTGTTTTTGAAATATCTTCAGGATATTTTGACGATAAATTAAACAACAGCCCTTGACTGTGTTCTGGTGCTTTAATTGAACCAATTAAAATAACTTTATCGGTACTGGGCGCTTGCCCTGTATATATTTCATGCGGAATAAAACTACCTGCTCGGAAAGTCCAGAGCAGGTCATCTAACAGCTGGCTTTGTTCGTCACTGTCGGTGAGTATATAACAGAATTGACCGTTGCGATAAGCTTTCTCGATAAGCTTACAGGCAAACAGATATCGCTCCTGCAATAATGCCGATGACAATATATAAAAGCTAACTTCAGCCATACGCTCTGTTAATCAAATATTGGCTTAATAAGGGTACTGGGCGACCCGTTGCGCCTTTATTATTGCCCGTGCGCCATGCTGTGCCTGCAATATCAAGATGCGCCCAATGAAAATTCTCAGCAAAATGTGAGAGAAAACAAGCTGCAGTAATGGTACCAGCATCCTTACCTCCGACATTAGCTAAATCTGCAAAATTAGACCTAAGTTGTTCTTGATACTCATCCCATAAAGGTAAGCGCCATAAACTATCATTTGCTGTAACACTGGCCGCGATTAAGCTATCGCATAACTCATCATTATTGCCTAACAAACCGCTAGGTACTCGACCTAATGCTACTAAACAAGCGCCTGTTAATGTGGCTAAATCAATAACAACATCAGGATTAAAGCGTTCTGCATAAGTTAAGGTGTCACAAAGCAGTAAACGGCCTTCAGCATCGGTATTTAACACTTCAATAGTCTTACCTGCCATACTGGTTAATATGTCACCCGGCTTATTAGCATCACCATCGGGCATATTTTCTGAGGTTGGAATTAAGCCAATAATATTCAACGGTAACTGCATTTGAGCCGCTGCAAGCAAAGTACCTAGAACACTTGCACCGCCACACATGTCATATTTCATTTCATCCATGCCAGGCGCTTGTTTTAATGAAATGCCGCCCGCATCAAAAGTAAGACCTTTACCGATGAGTACGATGGGTTTGCTATTTTTTTCTCCGCCCTGATAATTTAGAGTAATTAATTTGGCGGGTTGACGACTACCACGAGATACTGACAAGAAAGCGCCCATACCAAGCTTTTCCATACCAGCTTCTTCGAGAATACTCACGGCTAACTTAGCATAGATTTTACCTAAGGCTAATGCCTGTTCAGCCAGAAAGCTGGGGGTACAGATATTGCCAGGTAAATCTGCTAAATGTTTCGTCAGGTTTATGCCTTCTGCAATGGCCTTGCCTTGTTGCAAGCCAGTCTTGGATAATATTAATTCATTTTCTGCACTAGTAATTACCAGATGCTTGATATTGAAGTCAGTTTCCTTATTAGTTTTGCAGGTCGTAAATTGGTAGACAGTATCGCTAAACACTTCTATGATTTGTCTGGTTTTCCAAGCGCTATCCATTCCACTTACGGCACAGTCCGACAGATTACAAACAACGGTACCTATAGATAATTTTTTTAGACTGTTAATTGAAGCAAGTATAGCTTTACGATAGTTTTTGGTGGTTAATGGCTGATTTTCGCCTAAACCAACTAACAAAATACGAGCTATCGTGTTGCTAGGCACAGCATTAATTAATACCGTCTCACCATTTTTACCAGCGATGTCTCCCCTTGCTAAGATCTTTTTAAGCAACTCTTGAGTGCTTTCATTAAGTGCCTTTGCCGATGCGCTAAGTTGCTGATCCTGATAAACGCCTAAAATAAGACAATCACATGACAAAGTATCTAATGGCGCGGTGTCTAAAGAATAATCCATATCTTAACTCGTAATAGTTGCATAAATAAAAAGCTCAAAATGAATGGGAAAATAAAAATTCCTTATCAAGGTAAGCTACTGATGCAGAATTATACAACCAATAAAACAGTAGTCGCGGTTTTTTAAATAGAAAAGTCTGTAAGGATAAAACTTAAGGTCAAATTCAAAATAAACCAAATTTAATCTGGTTTATTTTTTTTTCTGCTATATAATAACCAGCTTATCAAAGTTACCGAAGCCTCGGTGGCGAAATTGGTAGACGCAAGGGACTTAAAATCCCTCGTTCGTAAGGACGTGCCGGTTCGACTCCGGCCCGAGGCACCATATAAATAAAGAGCTTATGCGACCTGCTAAGCTCTTTTTTTATGCCTAAAATATACAGATCAACCTCTGGTCAACTTTTAAAAGCACTCTATTCGCTCCTTTCAATAATACTTACTTAAACTTTAAGCACAAAAAATCCCAGCATTACCCAGTCCACTCCACCATTAAAATAGCTTCATCATAGCCACATAAACTCGCTTCTGTTTTTCAATAAAAATTGCTTAAGAAATCTCCTTGATTTACTGGGCCACCGACCTTCTGGTTAAAGGTCTATCTAAAGCTCACTTCTCTAATGAGGTGGGCTTTATTTATAAATAATCAGTATCCGCATTTGCATGCCTATCATAGAATTTAGGGCCATCCTCGCCATAAGTAATGCATTTATCTCTAATATACCTCTGACTTGCTGCTGTAACTATTACCGCTAGGGTTATTAATCGAGCCACCAATACGCTCCAAAACAATTAATTACAAACTACATTACTTGATATTTATTTTTATGATGGTAGAACTATTTATATGGGCAATAGTCGTATAAGCAGTCTGGGTATCTATAGCTACTTAGATTTATACCAAAATGCTTATCTGAAAAGTTGGTGGGCATTTTTATTATTTAGGGGGTGGATCATGAAAACAGAATCAGATTCAAAGAACATTGGCGGTAAAGTAACCTCGCCATCCACTAAACAAAACGATGATCTTGCTAATTACAGTTTTTACCTTTATTCCAAACTGGATAAAAGTATCTTTAGTAATAAGGCTCATAAAATACTAAAAATTGATAGCTCACTGAAATAGAGTCAAAGCTATTTACAGAAGCTAGATTTCATAGAAGCCTCGTCGGTAGTCATACCTTCGGGGCTTCGTTGCATTTAAAATTAAGCAATCATGCCTTAACTGTCAATCTTTTAAACATCGTATAGGTATTACTACGAATTTTCTTTCTTTAGGATTTGATGAATAATGTACCTGAGTCTTTTTATAAGGACTCACCTTTAAAAATAAAATAATAATAGTTAGTTAGTTATTAAAGGCAGTACCGACCTTTTGGTATGGGGTCTATCTGAAGCTCACTGTCTCGCTACGGTGAGCTTTATTTATTTTAGGTAATCTTATGGAAATTGAATCAGTAATAAATAGCGCCATCGCTGATAGAAGAGTAAATAGCTTATTCATTGATAGAAGAAATCGCGGCAGCCATTATGAAGATAGAAGAAAACCAGCTAAGCACGCCGATAGAAGAAGTAGCTACTTCACTGATAGAAGACGACCGCACAATGCTGCAAAACGAAAAGCTTACGACCTCAAATATATTTAATCTGTCCACAAAAGTTGTGGATATCTATGTAGTCAATTACCTATGTTTACCGCTATCAATCTGATATATATAATATTTCTTTAGATCGTACAAATATTACACAACATTGTGTCTTCTGATAACAGCAGAAGCTCGTTAATTTTTTTTTGGAATTAGTTATGCATAATTTTAAATACTTTTTGTTGGTATTAATCAGTTTTGTAGTATTTTCGAAATCAGCAGTAGCTGAAAATCCATCAATACCCTTAGGAACAATTAATTTCACAACAGGCTCTATGGCAGCTGGAATTGGCTGGACCTGGGGATCAGGAGTAATGACTTTTAAAGGCGTTAAACATAAGTTCACCATGAAAGGGCTTAGCGTTTCCGATGTAGGCATTACCAAGGCCGACGCTTCTGGTATTGTGGCTGATATGATTAAATTAGAAAACTTTAACGGCACCTATGTGGGAGTGGGCGCTGATGTAACGATTGCTGGTGGTGCTGGAGGACTGGTGGTACAAAACGAGCATGGTGTTAAGCTAAAATTAAACTCAACCTCGGTGGGAGTGAGATTTGCTTTCGGGCCGGAAGGTCTTGTTATCAATCTTAATGATTAACTCGATATTTAACTGGACATCTTTTCTAATTCAGAACTTATATTATGAGACCTTTGCACGATGGCTCTTTATTAGTCCAATAATAGCTCAAAGGTGATTTTTAACTCATTTTACAAAAATAATAGCTAAATACTGTTCATTTAGCTTGGATTAACG
>QVQF01000225.1 GCA_003584895.1 Methylococcales bacterium | reverse complement strand
TATGTATAGTGGTATCTGAGCAAGCGCTCAACTGGCTACAAATTAAAAGAACCATCATCCCTTTCATTAAGGAGTAACTTCTCTGTGTGGATTTTTCAGTAGTGCTTTTCGTTTTCTGTTGAATCATTATCATCGCTAGCAGTTATTATATTAATACGACACGCATTTTCTTAGGCCTAATTACTTAAACTCTTATCGTCTAGCCACTAAAACAGCGACGACTAAAGTAATAGTTGCGTAGACTTCAAGCATAACTCTCACTAAATTCAATAAATATTAAGTTTTTCTAAGAAAGTCGATATATGTGGCATTATAAAGGTAATTATAGTTTTACTTCTAAAAATGCTCACAAAGGTTCTTATTAGAACCTTTCACATTTACAAGACATCAATTTATTAACCCTTAGTTTGGTCATAATGAAGAATGATATTTTAGTTAAAGCTATACGTTTGCTCATCCCCTGTACTTTACTAGCCGTTCTTTTAGTATTGAGTTATAGGGTACTTAATGAGCTTTTAATGCCACTGACTTGGGCCATTATTATAGCCTATGTGATGTGGCCTATTTATCAATGGCTAAGACATCAACTAGATAATAAAGATACCCTAAGTGCTGGCGTAATGACCTGCCTAATGACTATTGTGATTACGCTAAGTCTGTATTGCTTAGGTACCTTATTACAAAATGAGACTAAACTTGCCTATCAAAGCCTATCTATTAACTTTACTAGCAATAGTTATCACCTACCCCAGCCTATAAGCCAAATCCCTTGGTTAGGGCAACATTTACAAACTGTTATTGATCAATTTATTGATAACCAAGCAGAGTTCAGCAGTCAACTCACTAATTGGGTAGGGCAATGGCTGGGAGAATTTACCCAACTAATTGGTAGTATTGGTCGTAACATCATGAAATTGGGCGTCATTCTAGTGACGGTATTTTTTTGTTTTCGAGATGGCTTAACTATCATTAAGCAATTACAACAAGGCTTAATTAGTTTTTTGGGTCCATACCAACAAATCTATCTACAAACGGCTGGAGCCACTACACGCGCCGTAGTTTACGGGCTAGTGCTTGCCGCACTTAGCCAAGGATTACTAGCCGGTATAGGTTATGCAGTCGTCGGCATCAAGGCGCCCTTATTATTTGGCTTAATGACCGCCTTACTCGCCATCATTCCTATGGGAGCCACGTTGATATGGCTGCCTTTAAGCATAATACTTATTGTTTCTAATCAATTTTGGTCAGGCATTGGCTTATTACTATGGGGATTTCTGGCTGTTAGCACTATCGACAATGTCGTACGTCCATTAGTCATTAGCGGTGCTGGTCGAGTGCCTTTTCCCATCGTATTATTCGGAGTGCTCGGAGGCTTATCCGCTTTCGGTGCTATCGGGATTTTTTTAGGTCCCGTGATTTTGGCAGTATTGCTATCTGTTTGGCAGGCTTGGCTACAACTACAGCAAAAAGAAGAGGTTTCAGTTGATCGTTCTCAACCAATCTGGCATAGCCTATCGACAGAAGCCGTCATTCAAGAATTGACCTCAAACTCTATCTTGGGCTTAAGTGCAGACGAGGCTAATAAACGCTTAAAGCAATACGGCGCTAATAGACTTACAGAAATAGCACCCCGCTCTGCTTTACATTTATTGCTATCTCAATTCAAGGGTATCCTTATTCTTGTGTTGCTTGCAGCGGCACTTTTAGCCACGACTATAGGTGACATAAAAGACGGCCTTGTTATTTTAGTGGTTGTGATTATCAATGCCTTGTTGGGATTTTATCAAGAATTTCAAGCTGAAAAATCGTTGACCGCTCTAAAAAATATGCTCCCTTTACAATCCATTGTTCGTCGCAATGGACAAACACTAGAGATATTGGCAGACCAATTAGTACTTGGCGATATAGTCATACTCGAAGCGGGCAGAAAAATACCTGCGGATGGTCGCATCCTGTTTGCACAAGCGTTAGAAGTTGACGAATCGTCGCTGACAGGAGAATCAACACCTATTACGAAACACCATAGTAAGCTTGAAAAAATATCACTAGTCCTCGCAGAACGAAGCAACATGCTTTATATGAACAATTCAGTGACCCATGGACATGGAGAAATGATAGTGACAGCTACGGGCATGAATACCGAAATAGGCAAGCTTGCAAACTTACTAGCGCAAACCGAAGAAGGTGCTACACCACTACAAGCTCAGCTAGATAGTCTAGGTAAACGTTTAGCTGTCTGTGCGCTGGCCATTATTGTTATGCTATTTATAAGTGCCTTAGCGCGTGGAGAACCGCTGCTGCTGACCGCCTTTAATACGATCGCTTTAGCCGTTGCCGCCATACCAGAAGGCTTGCCTGCCGTTGTAACAGTCACACTGGCCTTGGGAATGCATCGCATGGCACGTCAGCGCGCAATCGTTAAACGTTTGGCATCCGTTGAAACCTTGGGCTGTACAACCGTGATCTGTACCGACAAGACCGGTACCTTAACTGTTAATCAAATGACAGTACGTACCTTTTTTTATAAGAATCAGCACTATAAAGTCAGCGGTGAAGGTTATAAGCTTAGCGGTAAAATCTCACCAAATTGTTCGCCAGAAGAAGATTCTAATCTGCTGTTACCGCTAGTGCTTTGTAATAATAGCCATGTACGCGGCGATCAAGTGTTAGGCGACCCCATGGAGGCTGCCTTATTGGTACTTGCCGCCAAAGCAGGCATCAACCAAAAGCAAGTCATTGATCAATGGCCTAGAATTGCAGAAATTCCATTTGATGCAAAACATAAATTCATGGCCACCTTTCATCAAAAGGGTGATG
The DNA here is from genome assembly GCA_003584895.1 of Methylococcales bacterium. Lineage (GTDB taxonomy): Bacteria > Pseudomonadota > Gammaproteobacteria > Methylococcales > Methylomonadaceae > Methylobacter_C. The sequence goes on along the minus strand of QVQF01000225.1, from coordinate 1,595 downwards.
AAATCAAAGTCTTTATTAAAGGCGCACCTGAAGTATTACTAAAGCTCTGTCAAAACACGAACCATGACTATCAAAACCTTGAAGATACTTTTCTGGCTCAAAATGAGCTTATCGCTAGTGCCGGTTATCGAGTACTAGGCGTCGCCGAAACCTCGCTGCCATCCACTTCATTTCAAGCTGATGCGGATTTATTTCACTATATCAAAAGCCTTAACTTTATCGCACTTATAGGCTTGATGGATCCGCCCAGAGCTGAAGTAAAGGGCGCTATTAAACTCTGTCGGCAAGCAGGCATTGCCGTTAAAATGATTACTGGCGATCAAAAAATAACAGCTGTTGCGATAGCGCAAGAACTCGGTTTAATGGCTAATGTCATTGAAGGAGAAGCACTTGCGGCTTTAAATGATCTGGCATTAGCAAACTGCATTAACACTATAGATGTTTTCGCACGCATCACGCCTGAACAAAAAGTACGCATTATTAAAGCCCTAAAAGCTAATAATCATATCGTTGCTATGACGGGCGATGGAGTTAATGATGCACCTGCCCTAAAAATAGCCGATATAGGTATTGCCATGGGCATCACCGGCACCAATGTCGCTCAGGATGCAGCCACGATCATATTAACAGATGATAATTTCACAACCATCGTTATGGCTGTCAAAGAAGGTCGAAATGTTTACGACAATATTGTTAAGTTTGTTCGCTTTCAGCTTTCAACTAATATAGGTGCAATACTCACTGTTGCTTTAGCACCTTTACTGGGATTGCCCGTTCCTTTTACTGCCATACAACTACTGTGGATTAATATTATCATGGATGGACCACCTGCTCTGTCTCTGGGCGTAGATCCTGCTCATACAGAGAGCATGCTGGCAGCCCCTCGAGAACATAATGAACGTATACTTTCATGGCCTCGTTTAGCTAATTTATTGAGCTATGGAATCATCATGGCCATAGGTACTTTGGGCGTTTTATACTTTGGTTTACAAACAGGAGATCATCTCCATGCCACCTCACTGGCCTTTACTACTTTTGTATTGTTTCAGGTCATTAATGTTTTTAATGCGCGATCTGAAAAAACCAGCGTCTTTAACCGAGATCTCTTCAGCAACAAAATACTGTGCTTGGCAATTACTTTAGTGTTGCTATTACAAATCGTAGTTATTCATTGGCCACCAGCACAAATACTGTTTCATACCACAACATTGACACTGAACGATTGGATAATCGCATCATCGGTTGCTATATCAATATTGTTTTTTGAGGAGTTGCGTAAATTAATAATGCCCTTCCACCCAAAATTAAAATCAAATAGCACTAGTGCTAATGAAAACATAAAAATATGAAACTTAATTTAATCACTGATGTTACGCAGTCACAACGATTTATAAAAAAATAATGAGATCGCTATTGCGACGATTTATTCAATCGGGTATTCGCACCCGAAGGCGAGATACTTTCTTTTGCTCCGCCAAAAGAAAGTATCCAAAGAAAAGGCGGCTCGATTGTCGCTTCTTCCTGCGCTCCTCGGTTTTGTTAGGGGTCGGTAGAGAGGGCGTCCTGCCCTCCTACCGACGCGCGGCATCCATGCC
>QVQF01000141.1 GCA_003584895.1 Methylococcales bacterium | reverse complement strand
TTTCTTAGATTCAACTAATAAGTGCAATTTATTTTTAACAGGAAAGAAAGTGGTTAGCTGATATAGTTCAGTGCTTTTTCAATCCGACCAAAGATGAGGAAGCTTATGAAAGGCTATAAACAGCTAACCAAGATACAACGATACCAGATTGAGTCATTAAAGAAAGCAGGCATGCTGCAAAAAGACATGGCATTGATCATAGGCGTATCAGCGTCAGCCCTTAGCAGGGAGCTGAGTCGCAATACCGGAAAGCGTGGTTATCGTCCTGAGCAGGCTAATACTAAGGCGCTTGACCGTAGAAAAAATGCTGCCAAGGCCATAAAAATGACATTGGAAGTTTGCGCCTTGATAGAGGAAAAGATTCAACTAGACTTTAGCCCTGAACAGGTTTCTGGTTGGTTGCGTACAGAAAAGGACATTAAAATCAGTCATGAACGGATATATCAACATGTCTGGGCAGATAAGCGCGAAAATGGTGAGCTGTATAAGCATCTACGCCACAGCAATAAAAAACGAAAAAAGCAGTACGGATCACAAGATAAGCGTGGCCAGATTAGGAACAGAGTCAGTATTGATGAACGACCTGAGATTGTCGGACAAAGAGCGCGGATCGGAGATTGGGAAATAGATACGGTCATTGGAAAAAATCACCAAGGTGCCTTGGTAACTATAGTGGATAGGGTATCTAAGTTCACCTTGATTAAGAAAGTTGATAGTAAGCATACTGAGGTTGTCACACACGCCACGGTCATGCTGTTGAAGCCCTATATGGACAAGGTGTTTACCATTACCGCCGATAACGGTAAAGAGTTCGCAGGCCATGAAAGCATTACGCAACAACTGAATGCAGCGGTGTATTTCGCGCACCCATACTCTTCATGGGAGCGAGGGCTAAACGAAAACACCAATGGCTTGATCAGGCAATACTTTAAGAAAGGCAGTAGTTTTGAAAATATAACGGAGAGTCAAGTTGAGGATGTCATGCAAAAACTCAATCATCGACCTCGAAAAACACTAAACTATAAAACACCTCATGCAGTATTTTTTGGCGATGATATTCGGCAGGCTGCATGAATACTAGAATTGCACTTCAGAGTTGAATTCGCGATTTATTATTTAAGGTGTCACGATAATAACAATTACCATTCATGTTTTTACTTGGAGGTTGGTGCGTATAGTGATTTTCTGGCGGGCATAAAAAAGCCCACATTACATGGGCTCCATCTTGATAGTGTTATTTCATAAAGACGGCTGCCTAACTGAAGCGCAGTTTTAATGATGTAGTGATTATTTTTATTATTTTACCAGTTTAAGCTGGCCACTTTTTACACATTCATCACTTAAGTATAAGCAACTATTTATCCCTCAAAAAAATAGAGATACACTTAAGTGGTGCTAATCATAAATGATTAAAGTTAGGCTGTCTACATTAATTGCGACAATTTGTCGCAGTCCCAGCTAATGGTGGCGAATATATTAATGACGGAATGATTTTTGAGTAATATGAAGATTAATGGTGAGTGATTAGGCAAAAAAAACCTCTCTATGCTTTGCAGCAAAGAGAGGTTAGAGTTTAGCAGAACTATAATGAGGAGAAACTGCTTAGAGGTATAACACCAGGAGGTAGTTAACTGTTTGCACTTAGCTGTTTAAATTGACCCGATTTACCATGTTGCTATAGATAGCTGCGCTACCAAAGAAAATGGTCGATATAATAAATTGGCCCGAAATTGCATATTCTGGCCCAACTTGAACACTCATTCTGTTCCAACCTGAACACCAATTCTGATTTAACTTGAACACTCATTCTGGTTTCAAGCTGAACACTTTTTTGGATTTTTTCAGAATCGGTGTTCAAGTTGCCAGAATGACTGTTCAGATTGTCAGAATCCAAGCTAACGCATTGTTTATTCAATCAGACTATCCTCACCACTTTTTGTGGAAAAGATATGTCAGCGAAGAGAACAGCAATGCGAAAAATAAGAGAAGTACTCAGACTCAGTTACAGCGCCGGATTAAGCATCCGAAAGATCAATGCCAGCACCAAGATCAGTGTTGGCAGTATCCAAAACATCTTGAAATTGGCTGTGCAGTTAAATATCACCTGGCCATTGCCGGAGGATTGGGATGATCAAACCTTAGCGCTAAAATTTTACCCCCAAGCAGACGCTCAGACTTCCACTAAATATCAAGAACCGGTCTGGACAACGGTTCATATGGAGTTGAAGAAAAAGGGCCTGACCAAGCAGTTGCTTTGGGAGGAATACACCCAGCAGTATCCGAACCGTTGCTATAGCTACTCGCAGTTCTGTGCCCGCTATGCCGACTGGCGGAAAAAACAAAAACGCTCTATGCGGCAGACTCATCGTGCCGGAGACAAGTTGTTTATCGATTATGCAGGGCCCACGATGCCCGTGGTCTGTGCATCAACTGGCGAAATTCGCACCGCGCAGATCTTTGTCGCGGTGTTGGGCGCCTCCAATTACACCTTTGCTGAAGCGACTTGGAGTCAAAGCTTGCCAGATTGGCTGGGCAGCCATGTGCGGGCTTTTGAATTTTTTGGTGGTACGCCAGTGATGCTGGTGCCGGATAATTTAAAAAGCGGGGTGAGCAAAGCCTGTCGTTACGATCCTGAACTGAACCCCAGTTATCAACAGTTGGCGGCCCATTACTCGATCGCTGTGATGCCGGCCAGGCCTTATAAGCCCAAGGATAAAGCCAAAGCGGAGGCCGGTGTTTTACTGGTTGAACGTTGGATTATGGCCAAACTGCGCCATCAAACGTTTTTCTCCTTGGCGGAGTTGAATCACTGTATCGGCCTCTTGCTGATTGCGCTCAATCAAAAACCCTTCAAACAACTCCCAGGCTGTCGTCAGCAGTGGTTTGAAACGCTGGATAAGCCGGCACTATCGCCGTTACCCCAGTACGCTTACCAGTACACCGACATCAAAGCCGCTCGCGTTAATATCGATTATCACCTGAGCTATGAGCAGCATCTCTATTCAGTACCCCATCACTGCGTAGGTGAACAGGTGGAGTTACATGCGGGTGACAAGCTGATTGAGGTTTATTTTCACCACAAACGCATCGCCACCCATGTTCGAAAATATTATCCCGGCATAACGACTGAACCAGGCCACATGCCAGAACAGCATGCTCAGCATCAACAATGGACACCGGGACGGTTAATGAACTGGGCGCAATCGATAGGTCCTGAGGTGCTGGTGTGGGTGAAGGGGCAACTACACCGTAGGGAACATCCTGAGCAGGCTTACCGCGTCTGTTTGGGCTTATTGAGCCTCAACCGTAGCTATGCTGCCGAACGCTTGAATAAAGCGTGTGCAATAGCCAATAAAGAATCTCTGTATCGATTAAAAAACGTCAAAGCTATTTTGGTAAGCAATAGAGATAAACTACCTGATACCTCGCCAGTACAGTTTTCATTATTACCTCAAGACCATAGCAACATTCGAGGTGCAAAGAGTTTCCACTAAGCCTTAAGGCGTTGAGCAAACAAGGTTTAATGCAGAATCTGTTTGCTCACCTTTTCTTTTAAAATTTAACGACAGGCCATTATTATGATTGCAACGACCCTCAACCAACTACGTCAATTGAAGCTAACCGGCATGGCCTCTGCACTACAAACCCAGTTGGATCAACCGGGTACTTATGAAGGCTTAGCCTTTGCCGAACGACTGCAACTCTTAATTGATCATGAAGGTCAGGAACGTAATCAGCGCAAACAAGAGCGCTTGACACGCGCTGCGCAATTCAAACTCAAGGCGCATGCCAAAGACTTAGACTATCAGAACGGTAGAGGCTTACAGCCGTCACAAATGGCGTCGTTGCTGATGTGTGACTGGTTGAAAAAAGCCCAGAACCTGTTGCTGACGGGTCCCTGTGGTACCGGTAAAACCTATGTCGCTTGTGCACTCGGCCATCAAGCCTGTCTGAAAGGCTACAGCGTTCGCTATTACCGGCTTCCGCGCCTGATTCTTGCATTGACACAAGCCAAGGCCGACGGGAGCTACAGTAAGCTGCTAAAAGCTATTGCCAGTATGGATCTGTTGATTATTGATGACTGGGGTTTGGAGCCTTTAACGGCGGCCACTCGAAATGATTTAATGGAAATCATGGATGACCGTTATCAACAATCTGCAACCCTCATTATCAGTCAGTTACCAACAGAACAATGGTATGACGCGATAGGCGATAATACCTTAGCCGACGCCATTTTAGATCGATTGATGCACAATGCTCACCGGATGAATTTACAAGGAGAATCGATGCGAAAAAAAATGAATTCCTTGACTCAAGTTGAACACTTAGAGTAAAAATTCACTTCCATCGATGCGTTAGCTTTTAGGTGTTCAAGTTCAACCAGAATTGGTGTTCAAATTAATCGGAATACGCA
>QVQF01000036.1 GCA_003584895.1 Methylococcales bacterium | reverse complement strand
AAGGGGCGCGGCATGGATGCCGCGCGTCGGTAGGAGGGCAGGACGCCCTCTCTACCGACCCCCGACAAAACCGAGGAGCGCAGGAAGAAGCGGCAATCGAGCCGCCTTTTCTTTGGATACTTTCTTTTGGCGGAGCAAAAGAAAGTATCTCGCCTTCGGGTGCGATAACCCGATTAACACATCGTCGCGATAGCGATCTCATTATGTGTGTTTTTTAGACCGCTGAATGGCGGCTGCGTAACATCAGTTACAAGTTAGGCTTGGGCTAGTCTAAAGACCATTCAAACCCAACCTTTACTACAGAGACATTAATAAGTAATTTCTACACCGCCATAAAATGATAAGGGAGCGCCTGCGTTTAACATAGCATCCCCAGCACCTGCGTTATTTAAAATATTCGTATTGGCTACGTAAACGGTATTTAACAAGTTTCGGCCTTCTACGAACAGCTTGTAATGATTATTTGACCAGCCAGTACGCATACCCAGTAACCCATAAGAATCAATTTTGTAAGTATTGGCATAATCGCCCCAGCGTTTACCGACCACATCAAAGGTAGGGCCCATAAAATAACCGGCAGAATGATGATACATAGCCTCACCTTTTAAGAAATAATCAGGGGCTGCTGGTAGGGCATTATTACCGTAAGTGGCATCATTGCTAAAATTAAAATGATTAATCGTATACGTTAATAAAGGTCTAATGCTATGCGTACCAGTGCCCTCTAAAGCAAAATTACCGCCTATTAAACCTTCAACGCCTGCATGTACGGTGTTATTAAAGTTTGAGGCTATCGGTGAACCACTTGCCGGCGTCACAGATAATATTTCATTATTAAGCCAAGAATAATACAAGGCTAAATCCCAATTCACCGAATTTAAGGCATTAATGCTTTGCTTACCACGTGTACCAATTTCAACAGAGGTGCCTTCCATCGCTTTAAGATTGGTAGTACTTGAACCTGAGGTAATATTGTCCGCAATATTATAATTAGTCGGTGGCGCATATAAGCGAGTGGCATTCGTGTACAGGCTAGCGTTTTTAGTTAGGTTATACATCAAGCCTAGGCTAGGATTAAAGCCCGTATAGTCATTGCTAGCATTGCCACCTTGAGAATACACATTAAAGTTAGCATCTTGGGGTATAGCTAATCTAGCATTATTAACTTCTCGGTGAGCAAACACGCCTTGTATGGCGGGGGTTAGCGTCCATTTATCTGTTAGATGCCAATGATCTTGAGCAAAAATTTCTATATTATCGGCTTTTTTGGTAATCGCATTACTCATGGCACCTTTTAAGCCACCATTATTAACGTAATTGCCACCTCGATCCGAATTAGTACCTACATTTAGACCGACCAATAAATCATGACTATCAAAATGTCTGTTGTAACGTGCAGCGGTACCCCAATCTTGTTGGGTACTATCAACCAGCATACTGAATCTATCTGCTGTATCGCCTGGGAAGAAATGTACTGTATCTACGATTGGATGATAAAGATGCTGGTTTTCAAAAGAAAAACCGATGTCAAATGAACTTTTATCATCGATAGTCCAAGTGGTTTTATTAGCAACACGCTCGGTTTCAGTATTTACTTGATAGTTACCGCCTAAAGCTTGTGTACTAGCTTGGTAGGGATTTTCATTAAACTGCGCTCGAGTCAATTGCCCCGGTAATTGCTGATTATTTTTAATATAACTCAAAAAAGTTCGGTTAACGACAGAGTCTGAAATTTGCCAGCCAAAATTACCATAAACGCCGATACGATCTTGTTTGTTATGGGCGCGATAACCGTCCCATTCTTTGCCTTCTATGGTTAATAAGCCATCAAGACTCTCATTAAAAACTTTACTAACCGTACCACGACCGAGGAACTGACCAAAACTGCCACCATTGAGCGAAAGCCTTGTCATTGGACTATTTAGAGCAGTTGGAGACGTAAAATCAATAGCGCCACCCATAGTGCTAGCGCCATATTTTAAGGCATTACCGCCACGAGCAACGGTGGCATAATTTGCAGATAAAGGATCTATCGTGCGGTTATGATTGTTACCATCAGCGGCTGTGACGGGTAAACCATCTTGTAAATATTTAACGCCACTAGCGGCATAGTTATTTGCATCTAGATTTGAACCACGACTAGATACAAAGACTTCATCGTTGCCACTTTGACTGGTTGAATATACGCCAGGTGCATAGCGCAAGGCATCAGCCATACTAGAGACATTACGATCACGCAGCTCATTGATGTTTATTAGAGTAACGCCTCCGGGCGTCAGTGCGACTTCAGCAGCTGCTGCGGCAAGTTTTTTATCTTTTGTTTCGGTCACTTCCATAGTTTTAAGTGTAGTGGCCGCTTCGGTGTTTTTATCAGTACTTGATTTAGCTTTCTTGGCAGACGTTTTCGTATCAGAAATTACTTTAGAAGCTTTGCCCTCTAATTCAGTGCTATTAGTTAGCTCTTCGGCAAACAATTCTATGCCAGGATTAATTAACAACAAGGACACTAATAGCGGCCGAGTTATACGTAAAAACTTAGTCGGTGATTTGGGATATAAACGATTCATGTTAATTACCAATGTAGTAAATGAACACAGCTTTCGTTAGACACGCTGTGGCTTTTATCTAAAAAAAATCAATACATCGACTTATCTCAGACAGTACTGCAGATACTAAACAAAAATAAGCGCTAAGTTATGGCTTATACGTATGGCAAACGGAATATTTTGTATGCTAAACAGAAAACTAGGTGATATGACCTACTGTATACGTTAAATAACACAGTTTTTTAAAATAAAAAGCCATATAGGCTGTTAATTAAAATATAAGCCAATGAATTATATACCCTTAAAAAATATGGACCGTTTCTTGCTTTAGATAACAAAAGCTTAATCTAATGAGACGAACTATATGGCTTATCAACAGCAAAACAATGTAAAACGATGGAGCATTAACAACAACGAATTACCGCTACAGTTTCAGCATAAATATGATCGATTTCAACAGTCGTTACCTGAAAATCTAGGCCAGGGTTTTACTAATATATTCCAACTAGATCATCATTTGTCCTTTATGGAAACTGATTACAGGCCATCAAAAGATCTGTCTATTTTAAATAAAATAGACAGTGATGAGCCGAGACTCATAATTACTTTAAGCTTAAAAGGTAACTCTTGTTTTTCTAGCAATCAAGGCAACACTATTTTTTTTAAGGAAGGTTATACGACTATTGCCGCGTATCACTCCAGCTCAGGTGAGCGACACTACCAAGCTAATAAAGCCATCATGCAATTACGCTTATCCCTTAACCAAAAGTGTGTAGAGCGCTACTTTGGCACGGCTAACTTAATGCCCTTATTCAATAAGTCCGGCATTCAACAGATTAGTTGTCTACCTATCTCTCATCAGGGCTTAATCATTGCACAACAACTATTAAATAACCAGTTTCCCCAAGAAGGTCGACGACTCTTTATGCAAGGTCAAGTGATGTCTTTGTTAGCGACAGAGTTGATGCATTTATGGATAAAGCCTACCGAACACTTAGAGCGCTTTAGTCAAAAAGACCGTGAAATAGCCATGGAGGCCCAAGATATTCTATTTCTTGAGTTTAAGACGCCTCCGTCTGTTGAAGTTTTAGCTAAACGAGTAGGCATCAATCAGCTCAAACTAAAAACCTTATTCCACCATTATTTTAATAACACGCCTTATGGTTTATTACTGGAAATAAGAATGCGCAAGGCTTATCAATTATTGGCATCAAATCGATATCATGTGAGTGTTGTCGCTGATATTGTCGGCTACAATCACTCTAGTAATTTCAGTGCCGCTTTTATAAAATATTTTGGGCTTGCACCTAAGCAAGTATCTAAAAGAACTAATCATTAGGCTACTGAGCTGACTCTTGGCGAGAAGTTAAAGTAGTCCCAGTGACACTAACAAATACAGACCCCAACTCATCAGCGCCCAGCAAGTACCTACGCAGCAAAAGCCATGATGCATGCCCATAGCAAGGGACTTGCTATGACAATCTAAGCTGAGGTAGTGAGCTTCTCGACAATGAGCAAGGCATACAGATTTAATGGGGGTTACTTAATAAAGACCTGACAATATCAATGCCTTTAAAATGAGGTTACGACTTTCTAACCTGTGCGATTTTCTGGGCTTAGCTCAGAATGAACAGCCCACTACACCTCCCAATTACCAAGTAAATGAAGAGGCTTGGCTTGTAAATTGATTTCAAACAATGCGCTATTGACGTACTTTATACGGCATGATGCCGACATTAAGTTTCTGAATTAGAGTGTATTTTAAGTCTTCTAGTAAAGTTATGAATTTATCATTGTAGATAAAGGCATGGCCCTCTTTAGCCAACAGCATCTTATTTATTTTTTCTAAACGTTCTTCGTCATTCATTAGGCTCATAAAATA
>QVQF01000217.1 GCA_003584895.1 Methylococcales bacterium | reverse complement strand
GCTTTATCTTGAAAATCTAAATACTTAGCAACACCTGTTAATCCACTAGTATCTTTAGAATAGATTGGATAATTAGTATGAACTACATCTACCTCATTAATGCTTGGTCGTTTCATGAAAAAGAACAAACCTGCAACAGCAGGAAAAAAAAACCCACTCAAGTTATTTTGGTCCATTGCTTATCCTCGGTCACGCATGTACTTTTCAACGCCAGTTGCAGCATTATTCGCTGTAACTTTAGGAGCGCTTGATTGTTTGGCCATGTATTTAGCTACACCAGTGGATACTGATACTGCTCTGACATGACTTTCTACGTATCTTGATACACCTGTACCTGTAACTTTATTCAAATATTTTGCTACACCCGTATTAAGTGCATAAGATTTTTTAACAGCTGAATCAGCTATATTTGAACTTTTCTGTACCGTGACTGCACTACGTTTTTTTAAGAACATACCTGCTGCTGCAAGCACTGCTAAACCCAAAACATAAGTTAACTGCGATGAGTCATCTTTGCTTTCGCTAGCTGCTACTGTAGAAGTTTCATCATTGGCTATAGCTTTAGAAATCACCCCTTTAGCCACAGGAGCGGCAGTTTGTTTATAATTTTTATCTTGATATAAAACTTCTGGCTGAAAATCTGCTGCTGGATATTTTGAATCAACTACTTGATTCTTTGTAGAACTAGTATCTACTTTTTTAGTTTCAGCAGGTTTTGCTGCCACTGTGCTAGATTGACTATTCTTAGCAATATAGGCGTTATCTTGATAAAGTACTTCCGGTTGGAAGTCTGCGGCTGGATATTTTTGATCTGCACTTACTACAGCATTTGCTAACAGCAACACAACAAATGCACCTTTGGACAAATTATTCTTTTTCACGTTGTTCACCTAAAAGTCGTAAGAAGAGGGTAAATTCCTCGAGTATTGAATCCTATATTCATCAATAATCGAGGTGTGTTTATCCAAATTTAATATGTGTAACTATTGTAAAATTTTGTTATTACTAAAGAACAGATTCTACGTTTTTAACTACATTTTCAACGGTAAAGCCGAACTCTTTGAAAAGTTGTCCCGCAGGCGCAGACTCACCAAAACGATCAAGACCAACAATTTTACCGTTAGTCCCAACATACTTCCACCAACCATCAGTAACACCCGCTTCAACTGCAACACGTTTAGTCACAGCAGCAGGTAACACAGATTCGCGGTAAGCAGCATCTTGTGCATCAAAAATATTAGTGGATGGCATAGAAACCACACGAATCTTTTTACCTGACGCTTTCAATACATCTGATGCATTTAAAGCCAGCTCAACTTCCGATCCAGTAGCAATAATAATTGCTTCAGGTTGGCCGTCACAGTCACTTAAAACATAACCGCCTCGTGAAATATCCGCAATTTGCTGTTGAGTGCGTGGTACGTGCGGTAAATTCTGACGAGAAAAAACCAAAATAGAAGGTCCATCTTGACGTTCGAAAGCTGACTTCCATGAAACTGTTGTTTCGACTGCGTCACAAGGACGCCAAACTTGTATACCTGGAATCAATCGTAAAGTTGCAGTTTGCTCTACCGGTTGATGAGTAGGGCCATCTTCACCCAGACCAATAGAGTCATGGGTATAAACAAAGATAGAACGTATCTTCATTAATGAAGCCATACGTAAAGCATTACGCGCATATTCAGAGAACATTAAGAACGTTGCACCAAACGGAATAAAGCCACCATGCAAAGCAATACCATTCATAATGGCAGACATACCGAACTCACGGACACCATAGTTGATGTAGTTAGCATCAGGTTTGTCGGCGCGCATCGGTCTATATGTAGACCATTCCGTCATATTTGAACAACCTAGGTCAGCTGAGCCACCAAATATTTCAGGTAAAATCTTTGCAAATCCTTCAATAGCGGCCAACGAAGACAATCGAGTCGCCGTAGTCTTAGCTTCAGCATCAACAGCAGCAACAAATGTATCTGCATCAACTTTCCAATTAGCAGGCAATTCACCCACTGTGCGGCGTTGATATTCTGCTGCCAACTCTGGAAAAGCTATTTTATAAGCTGCAAACTTTTCATTCCATTCTTTTTCAGCTGTAGCACCTTTGGCTTTCGCATCCCAACCTGCATATACGTCCTCAGGAATTACAAATGCTTCATGATCCCAACCCAGTGCAGCCTTAGTCAAATTGATTTCATCTTGACCCAATGCTGCGCCGTGACATGCGTGACTACCAGCTTTATTAGGTGAACCAAAACCAATAGTCGTCTTACAGCATATCATTGTAGGCTTATCAGTCATCGCCTTAGCTAATTGAACCGCTTTACTTATTGCAGTTGCATCATGCCCATCAACATCAGCAATAACATGCCACCCATAAGCTTCAAATCGCATAGGTGTATTGTCAGTAAACCAACCATCAACATGACCATCAATGGAAATGCCATTATCGTCCCAGAAAGCGATTAAATTACCTAATCCTAGCGTTCCTGCGAGGGAGCAAGCCTCATGAGAAATACCTTCCATTAAACATCCATCACCTAGAAAAACATAGGTATGATGATCGACAATTTTATGACCATCTTTATTAAATTGTGCCGCGAGTGCTTTTTCAGCAATCGCCATACCAACAGCATTAGTTATACCCTGACCTAAAGGACCGGTAGTCGTCTCAACGCCTGGTGCATATCCATATTCCGGGTGACCCGGTGTTTTTGAATGAAGTTGACGAAAGCTTTTCAGCTCTTCGATTGGTAAATCATAGCCAGTCAGGTGCAACAAAGAATAAATGAGCATTGAACCGTGGCCATTTGAAAGCACAAAACGATCCCGATTTGACCATTGAGGATTTGTCGGATTGTGGCGCATAAAGTCATTCCACAAGACCTGGGCGATATCCGCCATCCCCATTGGAGCACCTGGATGTCCAGAGTTTGCTTTTTGTACGGCATCCATGCTTAAAGCGCGTATGGCGTTCGCTAATTCTCTGCGCGAAGTCATATTATTCTCCTTCATTATTTTTTAAATTACATGTAATGACAGCTATGAAATATGTAAATCTGTCACGAAATATTTTTTATTAACATCTTATAAAAAAACAGAGCGAGTGGTATACCACTCGCTCTTTTACATCACTCTAAGTTAGCATGCCTTTCCCTCATTATTTCTTCAGCAATGCCTTTGTCATGTATTACATGAGAAATTGTTGCTTCTAAAAATAATAAGGTTGAAAGTTCAAACACAGTACCCATTGGCATACCAAGAACCTTACCATATTGTTCTGTACGTCCAATTTGAAATACTGCGTCGGCCATATCACCAATTGTTGATTCATTTTTTGCAGAGATCAACACAATCTTTGCACCAACTTTTTTAGCACTTTTAGTGAATGCTATCAATTGTTCAGTTTCTCCAGATCCGGAGATAATAATCAATAAATCACCATTTTTAATGCTAGGAGTTACAATTTCGCCAACAACGCTTACATCATAACCACCATGCACCAGTCTCATCGCAAAAAAATTGCCAACCAACTTGGAACGTCCAGCACCTGCTATAAATATTCGATTTGCACTATCAAGCAATTGCGTTAGCTTAACATCGTACGAATTATCTGTTGCTTCAAGAATCCCTGAAATCTTTTCTATGATAAGTTTCTGATGCATAATTAAACAGCGTCTACCAATTCACGAATTTCACGAGCAGCATCAGCTGGTGATGCTGCGCCATATATCGCTGCCCCAACTACTACAATGCTAGCACCTGCTCTAACAACATCTTGTACTGTTGAAGCTTTAATGCCCCCAGCAACTGAAATTCTAACAGGTAAACCTAACGCTGCAATATCGTTCAAGTCAGCAAAAGGTGTGTGGCCAGCTGCTTGTGCATCAAGACCTGTATGAATACCCATGATTTGTGCGCCAGCTTCGCAAGTAGCTCTTGCACAAGCCACTTTATCTTCAACGTTAATTAGATCGATTTGTGCTTCTGCACCATGAGCATTTGCAGCTTTAATAACGCCTTGGCAAGTTGCCAAACCAGATACGCCTAAAACTGTAACAATATCAGCGCCTGCTGCGTAAAAAGGAGTGGCCTCATATTCGCCAGCATCCATAGTTTTAAGATCTACTAATAATAGTTTATCTGGGAATCTTGCTCTTAATTCTCTAACAAGGTTGATACCATTGTGTTTAATACATGGAGTTCCGATTTCAAAAATATCAACATACGGTGCTACAGTGGTAGCAAGAGCTACTGTTGCGTCGAAATCCAGTGAATCTAATGCCATTTGAATTAATGCTTTTGCCATGTTATGTGCTCCGAAGGGTTATATTAATAATTATAGTTGGTTACAAACTTGTTTTGCGGACATAACTTTAAAGTAGAATGGGGACTACTGTCAATCCAAAATATTATTGATCAATACCCAAGCC
>QVQF01000061.1 GCA_003584895.1 Methylococcales bacterium | reverse complement strand
TATTTTTCCCAACATTTTAAATTTATACCATGTAAAATTGCCGGCTTGTTTTTGTTATTTTTAGGATGTTATCGTGTTTAGAGGAACTACCATTCTTTCTGTGCGTCGAGGCGGCAAAGTTGTCATCGGTGGCGATGGCCAAGTCACACTAGGTAATACAGTCATGAAAGGCAATGCACGTAAGGTACGTAGACTTTATCATGATAAAGTCATTGCTGGTTTTGCAGGTGCAACATCAGATGCTTTTACCTTGTTTGAACACTTTGAAGGCAAGCTGGAAAAGCATCGTGGCAACCTAACTCGTGCAGCAGTCGAAATGGCTAAAGATTGGCGCACAGACCGTGCCTTACGTAAACTAGAAGCCTTATTAACCATCGCTGACTCAAGAACCTCATTAATTATTTCTGGTACCGGCGATGTTATCGAGCCTGAATTTAATTTAATGGCCATAGGCTCAGGTGGTGCATTTGCTCAAGCCGCTGCTCGCGCATTATTGGAAAACACAGACCTTAGCGCTAGGGAAATTGTCGAGAGATCTTTAAATATTGCTGCTGATATTTGTATTTATACCAATCATAATCTTCGTATAGAAGAGCTAGACGCAGAGCCTAACGAGTAAGCGCATGACACAAATGACTCCTAAAGAAATTGTAAGCGAATTAGATAAGCATATTGTTGGTCAAGCCAGCGCCAAACGCTCAGTCGCGATTGCGCTCAGAAACCGTTGGCGCCGCCAGCAGGTTGATCCTGCATTACGCGATGAAATCACACCAAAAAATATCTTAATGATAGGTCCTACCGGCGTAGGTAAAACTGAAATCGCTAGACGCTTAGCAAGATTAGCGAATGCTCCCTTTATTAAGATAGAAGCGACCAAATTTACTGAAGTCGGTTATGTCGGAAGAGATGTTGAATCTATCATTCGTGATTTGGTTGATACAGCTGTCAAAATGACACGCCAAATAGAAATGGAAAAAGTTCAAAGCAAAGCCTTTGATGCTGCTGAAGAAAAAGTTTTAGACTTACTCTTACCTAAAGCGGATGGCGGCATGCTATCCGATACCCAAGAAGCGACTCGTCAAAAAATGCGTAAGAAATTACGTGAAGGCGATCTCGATGATAAAGAAATAGAAATTGATGTACATGTTGCACCTATGGGCGTAGAAATCATGGCGCCTCCTGGTATGGAAGAAATGACCAATCAATTACAAGGCATGTTTCAAAGCATAGGCTCAGGTAAAACTAAGTCACGCAAAATGTCTATTAAAAAAGCCCTACAAACTTTGCAAGAAGAAGAAGCGGCTAAATTGGTTAATGAAGATGATATTCGTACACGAGCGGTAGATGCTGTAGAACAAAACGGCATCGTATTCCTAGACGAAATAGACAAAATTTGTAAGCGCTCAGAAATGGGCAGTGGCGGCAGCGATGTCTCACGCGAAGGCGTTCAGCGTGATTTACTCCCCTTAGTTGAAGGTAGTACGGTTAGCACCAAATATGGCGCCATTAAAACTGATCATATCTTATTTATCGCCTCAGGTGCCTTTCATGTCGCTAAGCCTTCTGACATGATTCCCGAGCTACAAGGTCGCTTTCCAATTAGAGTTGAACTCAGCGCCTTGTCAGCAGATGATTTTGTTCGTATTTTAACCGAGCCGAATGCTTCATTAACTGAACAATATATAGCTTTATTGGCTACAGAAGGCGTGTCATTAAGCTTCACCCCAGAAGGCATACTACGTATTGCAGAATTAGCATGGGAAGTTAATGAAAGCACTGAAAACATAGGCGCCAGACGTTTACACACCATGCTAGAGCGATTGTTGGAAACTATTTCCTATGACGCCCCTGATTTAATCGAAAAAACGATCGTTATTGACGCGGCTTATGTGAATCAAAGTTTAGCCGAATTGGTTAAAGACGAAGATTTGAGTCGCTATATTTTATAGACAGGTATCTGGTTATGCCGCTATTAACTCGACCCCATTCACTGACTTTTTAAACCCTATGCGTTTAACTGTAACACCCTGTAATACTTGGCCTACCGAAATAAAACTGCATCAAGTTTCCGATATACTTGAAATCAGCTTTAATGACGGCAGCGTTTTTAAACTGCCCTGCGAATATTTGCGTGTCTACACACCTTCCGCAGAAGCAGTGGGGCATGCGCCTGGCCAAGAAATTTTGCAACTGGATAAAGAAGCCGTCAGCATTAACGAGATTAAACCCATAGGAAACTATGCCATTTGTCCTATTTTTAGTGATGGACATAATAGTGGCATTTACACCTGGGATTTATTATATAAACTAGGCTCTGAATATACAGCTTTATGGGCTAACTACCTAAACGAACTCAATGATGCCGGACATCCGCGTCAAGACTCACTTAAAACACGGTATAACTAATGACAAACGATAACACTACCCATTTTGGTTTCAAGCAAGTTGCCACCGATGAAAAAGTAAATCTGGTACGCGGCGTATTCGATTCGGTTGCTGGACAATACGACATCATGAATGATTTGATGTCACTGGGCATACACCGTGTTTGGAAGCGCGTTGCCGTACAATTAAGCAATGTACGTAAAGGTGAAAAAGTGTTGGATCTTGCCGGCGGCACAGGCGATTTAACCATACTCTTTGAACAACGAGTTGGCAAAGACGGCCAAGTTGTTTTAGCTGATATAAATTCTGAAATGTTACGTACCGGCCGTAGTCGTCTTATCGACAAAGGCTTGGTAGGCAATATTCGTTACGCCCAAGTTAATGCCGAATGCTTACCCTTCGAAGATAATACCTTTGACTGTGTATGCATCGCTTTTGGTCTGCGTAATGTCACTGATAAAGATGCGGCATTGCGTTCTATGCATAGAGTATTAAAGCCAGGCGGTCGCGTCATCGTGTTGGAATTTTCCCATCCTGTCGATAAAATCACTGAAAAAGTCTACGATTTTTATTCATTCAAGTTATTGCCAAAAATCGGTAAGTTTGTTGCCAAAGATGAAGAAAGCTACCGCTATCTTGCTGAGTCTATCCGTATGCATCCTAAGCAGGATGAACTCAAAAAAATGATGGAGAACGCAGGCCTAGAGCGCTGTGAATACTTCAACATGACTCAAGGCATCGTTGCTGTACATAGAGGGTATAAAATCTAACATGGCTATTAAAGCCTTGTTGATGAATACATTAGAAATTGCGATTAATCAATATCTTAGCTTAGATCCTAATGCCTCTACTTTTTTAGCGCCTTTAGCCGGAAAAGTCATCAAGGTTACGATATCCTCGTTTAATGAAAGTCTCTATCTGTGCCCAAGCCTTGATGCGATACAGCTACTCGATTTCAGCTCAGAGCCAGTAGATACACAATTAACCGGCTCAGTGTTTGCTTTTGGCTTAATGGGCTTAAGCTCCAAGCCTATGCGTTCGATTTTTTCTGGTGACATACAAATCGAAGGCGATATGCAAATCGGCCGTAAGTTTCAAGCGCTATTTTCTAAATTAGATATTAATCTCGAACCGCATCTTGCTCGCTACACTGGAGACAGTGTAGCCCAACATATCAGTCAATTTTTTCGCTCCGGTCACGAATGGAGCAAAGAATCTATCGAAAGCTTTAGGCTAAATGTCTCAGAATACTTACAAGATGAAACGCGTGACCTTCCTTCTGAACCTGAAGTCGCTATTTTTTACGGCCAAGTAGATGAGTTGCGCACGCACTTTGATCGACTTCAAAGTCGCATAGAACGACTAGAAAATGCCCTCCTAAATAAACCGCTAAAGCCCACCACCTAAAGGCAACTCGTGATCCGACCTAACATATTATTACGCCTGATCCATATCAACTGGGTACTAGTCATTCACGGCCTAGATGAAATTGTTTTAAAAACCCATTTATTTCGTCCCATTCGCTATGTGGCGTTTATTACCCCTAGTTATTGGCTTAAGCAAAAAACCGAACCACGTGGCGTTAGAATTAGGCGGGCACTAGAGGACTTAGGGCCTATCTATGTTAAATTTGGCCAAGCCTTATCGACTCGTAAAGACTTGCTACCTGATGATATTGCTGATGAGTTAGTAAAACTACAAGACCGAGTTCCACCTTTTAGCAGCGATATTGCCCGAAACATTATCGAAAAAGAACTAGGCATGTCCATTGCCGACGCTTTTGCAGAATTTGATTCCACACCGTTAGCCTCAGCCTCGGTAGCCCAAGTACATACGGCCACATTACATAGTGGCGAAAATGTCGTGGTTAAAGTCTTGCGTCCTGATATTGAAGCGCGTATTCGCTCTGATATCGGCTTACTTTACGAACTCGCACGTTTTGCAGAACGCTTCTGGCCTGATGCCAAACGCTTACGCGCTAAAGAAGTCGTTGCCGAATTTGAAAAAACCACCCTAGATGAACTCGATTTAGTTAGAGAAGCCGCCAATGC
>QVQF01000215.1 GCA_003584895.1 Methylococcales bacterium | reverse complement strand
GCACTACACAAAGACGGCTATTAGACTCGATTAAGGCAGTTGAGTCAATAAAAATAAATATATCATTCGCTGTTATGCTAAATGGTGATTGATTAAAAAAGTCAGGGCAACAAGTGACTTTTAATGGCTTATTACTGAGCTAATAACGCTTCTTATCAATTCAATACGAACTTGTTCGCCGGGTTGAATGCCTCTACATTCAACGGGTAAAACTATATAGCAATTCGCTGCACTGGTAGCGCTCAATATATTAGAGCCTTGCTGCCCTGATGACGCGACCAATAACTCACCGTTATTATCTTGACTCACTATGCCTCGCTGATATTCTTGGCGTCCGGGTGATTTTTTTAGTGCAGTGGTGCATTTAGCTAGTAATTGTAAGGGTTGTGACATCGAAATTCCTGATAGTTGCTCAAGCGCAGGCGCTACGATATGTTGAAACGTTACAACGACTGCAACTGGATTGCCGGGTAAGCCAAAGAAGTGACAATCATGAATTTTACCGAAAGCCAGCGGCTTTCCTGGTTTGATGGCAATCTTCCAGAAGTCGACCTTGCCGCAGCGGGCTAATACTTCTTTAATATAGTCCGCATCACCGACTGAAGCGCCACCGGTACTCATAATAAGGTCATGATTTTTTGCGGCAGCAAGAATACAGTCTTCTAGTTGTTGCGGATCATCGGCTATGACGCCTAAATCAGTGACTTGGTAACAAGCATCGGTCAGTAGTCCGCTTAAGAGATAACGATTACTATCGTATATTTTTCCTGACTCTAAAGCTTGACCTAGTGCTGTTAATTCGTTGCCGGTAGAGAAGTAGGCTATTTTAACTTTTCGTTTAACAACCAATGATTCAGTGCCGACTGAAGCTAGCAAGCCTAGATCAGTAGCTGTTATTTTTTTAAAGGGTGCACACACTAAATCGCCTTGCTTAATGTCTTCACCTATAGCTCGAACATGTTGCTTGCCTTGGGTTTGTGCTGAGAAAATAATAGACGATGCGTCAACTTGAACCTGTTCTTGCATAATGACTGAGTCGGTCTCTGCGGGTAATACCGCTCCAGTAAATATGCGGACACATTGGCCTGATTGCAGTGTGCCTTGATAAGGTTGGCCTGCCCAGGAGATTCCAACTTGCGTTAGTGAGATAGATTGCTCTGGAATTAAATTATGGCTAGAAAAAGCATAGCCATCCATAGCAGAATTTCTATCAAATGGACTATTGATAGCTGAGTAGATAGGTTCTGCAAGCACGCGACCTAGAGCATTTTTTAAAGTGACTCTTTCAGTTTCGGTCACTGGTTCTATGGCTGAAGCAATACGCGCTAGGGCTGCTGTTATAGAACTGAGTTGTTTTTTTTCTTGTGCACAGATATCGATCATATCAACCTCAAAAACTGCTTTAAAATAAACGTGGCTATCATATCGGGCTGATTAATATCTAGTTGAGTGGGAGTATTCGCCGTTACTAATGTTGTATCTGTGGCAATAGCGATAATGTTCGGATCATTCGGATAAAGTAAGGGCTTATTCATAGCCGCGCGGTGCAGTTCGATTTTAGGAAATACTTCTGCTTTAAAGCCTTCTACCAAAATAAGATCCAGTTCAGATTGATCAAAAAGCTTAAGTTGATCATTTAACTTGGGTTCTTGTACCGTAGCAAACTCGGTAATGATGGCGCGTCTATGTGAAGAAATTAACATAACAGGCGAGGCTCCTGCCGTTCTTAAGCGAAAGCTATCTTTGCCTGGTTGGTCTATCTGAAAGTTATGATGACTATGCTTAATTAAAGCTATACGTAAACCGTGTTGCTTTAATAGTGGAATTATTTGTTCTAATAGGGTCGTTTTACCCGTGCCACTAAAAGCGGCAAATCCTAATATTGGAATATAGGCGTCTTGCATCATGGGTTATTTATTAGCCTGTTGTCGTACGAGTCTGCATTCTAAGGTATTATTGATCCAGAATCATTAATCTTGGAGAAAACATTGATTCAAATTTATTTACTACTATTGCTCGTTATTATGATTTTTTTTGGAATGCATTCCTTAAAGAAAAAATCATCTTCAGTCATATCGCATTATAAAAACCTAGTATTGTTTACTTTAGCGGGCTTATTGTTACTTTATTTAACAGCAACGGGGCGCTTAAACTGGTTGTTTGCGCTTATCAGTGTGGCTATTGCTTTTATGTTCAGGTTATTGCCAGCCTTATTGCACTTTGCTCCTCAAGTACATCGATTATGGCAGAACTTTACTGGCGGTAAACAGAATGCCTCGCAAGCACAATATGAGGCGAGCGCTAAGGGCAAGATGAGTGTTGACGAAGCGTATGAGGTGTTAGGCTTAAAACTAGGAGCATCAGAAGTTGAGATCATTAGTGCGCATCGAGCGTTAATTCAAAAGCTTCATCCTGACCGGGGTGGTTCCGATTATCTTGCTGCTAAGATAAATTTAGCTAAAAAAATTCTACTGAGTAAATAATCATGGGTGTCTTTTATGGTTCTTTAGATCGGGTAGTATGAAAGATAGCTGATACAAGTAATTTATTTTCATCAAAAAATAGCGTATAAAAAATCTAGTGTATTAAGTGAGTAGATTGTTTGGTATTATTGACTCCGCAGTATACTTTCTAACCCAATAAAATAACCATCATTAATAAAATCAAAAACTAATCGCTCATGGTTTTAAATTACCACGGTTTACTTACGAGTTATGTTTTGCTGTTTTACCTTATATTCGTAATAACGGTCGGTATACGGGCTATAGCGACTCACTTAAGGAGTTAATTTTATGACCTCAGTGTTACTTAATTTTTCGAAGTATGACTACGGTGAATGCCAGCATAAATCAGATCTTAGTGATAACGAAGATAAGTTATCAATTAAGTCTAACAAGCCAGTAATTAGGCTGAATAGACTATCTCATGGCAATAAACTCAATGCTAAGCAATTCTATTTAAAGGCTTTGAAACGATCAGTGCTGCTTACGGCAGAAGACGAAAAAACCTATGGTAACAGAGCACTAATAGGTGATGAAGTTGCAAGAAATATCATGATTGAAGGTAACCTTCGCTTAGTTGTTAGTATTTCTCGCCGATATCTTTATCATGGTTTGCCATTATTAGATTTAATTGCAGAAGGTAATATAGGCTTAATTCGTGCTGTTAAAAAGTTTAATCCAGAATTAGGTTATCGCTTTTCAACTTACGCGACTTGGTGGATAAGGCAGATGATTGAGTCTGCGATTATAAGTCAATCACGGCCATTCCATTTGCCTAAAGATGTTTTTAATGAATTAAAGAAAACGCTTAAAGTTAAACGTCATCTATCGCAAGAGCTACATTGTGAGCCTAGTGCTCAAGATATTGCACGTTATATGAATGTCCCGCTAGAGAAGATCGAAAAGATACTAGTGTTGGATCAGCCTATTATTTCTTTGGATAGATTAGAGTGCATCGAAAAGGATGCGTCAATAAGTGAGTATCTGATAGATGCTAGTCATAAGGCGCAAGATGAGCAGTTACACAATGAACGCATCAATCAAAGTGTTATTGATAGTATCTTGAAGCTGCCAGAAAATCAGCGTATTGTAATTTGCCGTCGTTATGGTTTGTGTGGTTATGAGCAATCGACCCTGATACAAATTGGCCAAGATTTTTTAATCACTAAAGAGCGCGTTAGACAAATTCAAGTTCTTGCATTAGATACATTAAAACAGATGTTACTGATTAAGGGCTATTCTATAGAGTTGATTTTTAACTAACTCGTTAATACCGTTGCATTTCAATTCTGTAGATAACATTCACTTAAGTTAATCGCAGTGATTTCTAATCATTAAAACCCACAATCAAACTAACTAAGTCAAATAATGATGCCATCAACTCATAAGCCATTAATCGCCCATGTATTGTTTCGCCTAAGCACTGGCGGCTTAGAAAACGGATTGGTTAATTTAATTAATACGCTGCCTGATGATAAATATCGGCATGCAGTTATTTGCATGACTGACTATTCTGATTTTCGTAATAGAATTAACAGCGATGCAGTGCAGGTTTATTGTCTGAACAAAAAGCCGGGGCAAGATTTCGCTGTTTATGTTCGCTTATGGCGGTTGTTACGGCACATCAATCCAGATATTTTGCATACGCGTAATTTATCTGCATTGGAAGCTCAATTGCCTGGGTTGTTAGCAGGTGTCAAATGTCGTATTCATGGGGAACACGGTCGAGATATGGACGATGTAGATGGAACTAATTGGCGCTATGTCATGTTACGGCGTTTGTTTCGACCGCTAGTTCAGCGTTATATGCCCATGTCTAAAGACTTAGAAGATTGGCTGATTAAGCAGATCAAAGTGCCCATAACAAAAATTAGCCAAGTTTATAACGGAGTTGATATTAATCGATTTAATGAGAATGATGCTAAGCCATTGTCATTATTGCCTATTGAATTTCGTGATCCAAAGCTCTTATTGATAGGAACTGT
>QVQF01000183.1 GCA_003584895.1 Methylococcales bacterium | reverse complement strand
AGCAAGGTTAGGGCTTCTACACCATTATTAGCGAGATCAACTAGCATACCTTCATAGCCCATGATGTCAGGTATAAACTCCTGTATTACTAAATTGTCTTCCACGACTAAAATACGGGCATTAAGTAAGCTTGGATATTTAACTTCATGTTTTAAAGATGTTTTAGGTAAAGGATTAAAGGCAGGGCTAGTTGCAACCGCTAAGGTGATGATAAAACTAAAGCAACTGCCAGCGCCTTCCTGGCTTTCAATGCTAATTGCACCGCCCATAGCCTGCACCAACTGCTTACTAATAGCTAAGCCTAAGCCCGTACCTCCATAAACACGAGTCGTTGAATTATCTGCTTGATTGAAGGCTTCAAATAACTCATGTTTATGGTTTAGATCTAAACCGATGCCGGTATCAGTTACCGAAAACTTCAACTGTGCTTGTTGATCGACTAAGCTTAGTAGGGTTACGTTTAGGGTGACGCTGCCTGTGTGGGTAAATTTAATCGCATTGCTGCTTAGATTCAGTAACACCTGTCCCAATCGTAAGGAATCACCAATAAAAACAGGAGGAACTGACGACTCCACAGCAAAGAGCAGACTAATGTCTTTATTCGTCACTAAGGGCGTGGCAACTGTTTTCAAAAAGGCTATCACCGAAGCCAGTTCAAACTGCTGTTGCTCTAACTCAACTTTACCGGCTTCAAGCTTAGAAAAGTTAAGGATATCATCTAGTATGCCTAACAACCATTTAGCGGAGCTATCAATTTTAGATAAGTAATTGTGTTGCTGTGCGGTTAAATCAGTTTGCAGCGCCAGAAATGCAATACTCATAATGGCATTGATGGGCGTGCGAATTTCATGGGACATATTGGACAAAAACTGGCTTTTTATGGCCACAGCCTCGTGTGCCTTCGCGGTACTATTTTCCAATTCCTGGGTACGTTGAGCCGAAACTAATATTTGATTAGCTTGCTCTTTAGTAGCTAGTAAATTTACTTCGTAGGTTTTACGTTGGACGCTATCTGCAAAGGTAGCCATATAATGTGTAGTGATACCTTGCTCGTCTTTGACTTTGTTAGCGCTGAGCAGTTCTAAATGAATGCTACCATTTTTTCTCTTATTCCATATTGCGCCTGACCAATGCCCATCGTTATTAATGGTATCCCACATTTCTTTATAAAACACAAGATCTTGGCGTCCTGATTTCATTATATTTGGGTGTTTACCGATCAGTTCAGGTAGGGTATAGCCGGTCATGTCTAAATAAGCTTTGTTGGCACGAGTATATAGACCCTTAGAATCCGTTATAAACATGGCTTGTCCTGATTCAAAAGCAATAGAGGCGAGGCGCAATTCATTTCGGATGGTGTTGTTTGTCCCAATCAACAAATAGCCGATAATCATCTGCTGTTCATCGCGTAAGGCTGTGACCGAAACCAATGCTGGTAAGCGATGGCCATTTTTACAGATATAGGTTAGTTCATAAATATCTTCTATTCCCCGTGCGGCTTTATAGACCAGAGCTTCAAAGCCTGAATGAATGGCCTCGCCAAATTCTAGGCTCAGTATATCTGCTCGTAAGCGCAACTCCTCTTTATCGGATAGATCAGCTGGTGTCATGATATTGACTACCTCTGCGACAGGAAAGCCGAGCATGGTTTCTGCACCCACATTAAAAATCTGAATCATCCCAAGAGCATCGGTAGCGATACTGGAAAAATTTTTGCTATTAAAAATAGCTTCTTGCAAGACAGATGCTTTTTTTAGTTGTTTTATTAGCGCTGCTTGGGTGGTGTTATTTCTCCAGATTACGTGTAATAACGATTCATTTAACACGGTGATGGCTGTCAGAGTCACTTCGACAGCAATAATTTCACCATCATGACATTGGTGTAGCCAGTCAAAACGATGGTGACCTTGCTGTTGGGCAAGAGCCATCATAGTTAGTGCTTTTTCTTTAGAGCTGAGCCCGTCTACTTGAAACTCAGGTGAAATGTCCCAAGGAGGCAGGTTAAGAAACGTAGTTTTATCAGAATAACCAAGCTGTTTCAAACTGGCATCATTACAGTTTATGAAATGATTGTCTTTAATTAACAAAACAGGATCAGCCATTTTTTCAAACAGCGTGAAGTAAGTGTTTAGCGGTAAACTAGGCTCTGAGGATGAATGATCTAGGGCAGGCGAGATATCAGGCATAGATGGTAACAGGCGAAGGTTAAAGGAAGCCTAAGCCTAAGCCTAAGCCTAAGCCTAAGCCTAAGCCTGTATAGATTGTTGTTAACTAAATAACTTTTTTGATTGTAGCATTAGAGTGTATGTGAAACCTAAGTAATAGTTCTAACTCAGTTGGTTAGGGTTGGTTGCCTACTTTTTAGTGCTAAATTTCATTGCCTGAATGCTGTATGGCTAAGGTTTATAACTCAGTTTAGGATACGTAGAGGAAGATCGTACATTATTGTGTGTCGGCATCGATTGATGTGCACACTTCATCGGCACCAGCACTATTTTGTCAAAATACCCCCCCCCTTTGAAAAAGGGCAGTAGTGATGAATTTAACTAAAAAGTTAGCTATAACGTTAATACTGAGCCTATTAGCGCGCACCTTGAACGCCTGAGGGAGCGCCTTAAATCTTGGAGGATGATCCTGTAGCCGATTATGCGCCTCCTTAAACGGCTCAGGTAGTATTGCGGCCCTTCTAAGTAGTGTGCTTGGTGCCTAAATAGATGCTTTTGGCAGGGCGAATTGTTAGGTATGGGGTTTTCGATGCTCCTTGTGAGGTGCGGGCGAGCAACCGTAAGGCTCAGCAGGCTCCCTAAGCCGTTTAAGGATGCGCATAATCGCTAAAGGCGGCTCCTTGACAAGGCCAGTGTGCCCCTTGCCACGTTGAAGATTACTTGTAGACGGCTAGGTTAGGCAGGTCAGACAGTTACTTTTTGCCTTTAACCGTTTGTCACAGGTATCTACCCAAATAAAAGTAACCTTATTCCTGTAGTACATCTGGGATGAGGATAGATGAGCTGCGAAGATCCACTGCATACTGAGTTCCATTAACTGTGGGTAATGACTGTAGTGGCGAATTAATTCGCCCAGTTTTCCAACCACAGGGCTAATCCTCTTGCATTGAATCAGCTATCGCCTGCTATTTAGCTATCAAGTCCATTAGTTGGCATCATATCTGCATTAAATACTTCGACAGATGTTATAGATCGCATTAATGTCTAAAATTAACGAATTAGGGCAGAGTGCGTACAAAAAAGTATCAATAAATGTCACAAAATTGGCTTATGTCACTCGTTAATTTTAAGTTGCGGCAATTTATTGTCGTCAGTTAACGAGTCTTATTGCTGTTTTTAAAAAGAGATGGACGTGTCTGGGCACTTTATCAGATCCACGTTAAATTTAATGTTTCATTTAGGAGGTTTTATGGGTATGGGGATATCGTCTATCGCCTCATCGGCAGTTAATGGCGCCAGTCTGTGGCAGCAACAAAAGTCGAACTTTAGTCAATTAGCTAGTGCATTGAAGTCTGGTAATTTGAGTGCAGCTCAACAAGCGTTTAAGTCTCTTTCGGCAAATATTCCTGGTTCTAGCGACCCTAATAGCCCAATGGGTAAATTAGGCGCAGCCTTGCAGTCGGGTAATGTGAGTGCAGCGCAACAAGCTTTTGCAACCATGCAGGCTAGTGCGACTTCGCAAGCGTCTGCAACACAGGGGGCGGGGCATCATCACCATCACGGTGGGGGGATGCCAACTGTTGCTTCCTTGCCGTTAGCGAATACTGGCGCAGTAGGCACTCAAGTCAATACCACAGCCTAAGTTCGGCTGTATTTTGCTCATGAAATCCTCTGCAGTGCTGCCTAGGATTTTATGACTACGAATTTTTTAAGGTCACGCTAGGATATTTATCCTTAATCAATTAAAACAATCAGGTTATTGAATTGCCAATAATGCTAAGGATTTATATATTAAAGATAGAATTTGCAAGTTAGCGGTAGAAAATGACGGAGCTTATTAAAATCGAATGATGCTGGATGAAGCAATTGTTGATTAAGGGGTATTTTGAATGCTTGCTAGTTCTTTGATTTTGCAGTGTTTATTTAGAAATAATTGATGTATTAAAAAGGACAGCTGGTATAGATAGTCGTCATAGGTTAAAATCCTTTCGTTTTTTGTGATAATTTCACATAAAAATATCAAGGTAAGTTTTTGTTTAATCTTGAGTTTGCGAAATTACATTACATCAATAAAAGTTTATAACTTACTATCGAAGAGGCTGCTCCGTGAACAAACTAAAGCAACTATTCGCAGGTCTGATCTTAACAGCATTAGGGTTAGGGACAGCGCACGCGGACTATACGCTCAATTTAATGAAAGGGGTTACAAAGGTCAGTAATGACATTTATGATCTGCACATGCTGATACTATGGATTTGTGTAATCATTGGTGTCATTGTATTTGGCGCTATGTTTTATTCAATTTACCATCATCGTAAATCGAAAGGACATCAAGCAGCACAATTTCATGAAAACAC
>QVQF01000086.1 GCA_003584895.1 Methylococcales bacterium | reverse complement strand
GCATCTGATGCAATCGGTTCCTGAGCCAGTTCGAGGATTGTCGGTAGTACTTTTTGGCTCATAGTATCTTGCAATTTGGTGAAACGATAAGCTAGCTGATCCAAAATTCTAAGTTGCTCCTTAGTAAGACGCTCCATCGTTTCGGCATTAAGTGGTAACCAAGCACTTGCCTCTTTCAATGCTTCAGCCAGAATTTCTGCATGCAAGCGGCATTCATTAAGGTAAATGTGCATGAGTTGTTCTGGGGTCAAAGTCTTATCCCTTCTTTTTTGGCGACACCGTAAATAGGCATATCAAAGCTTGAATTTCGTCGCTTAACAATGAGATCTATTTTTTCGTCCTCAAAATTTGGGGTTGATTGTAGTTCTGCAATCATTGTTATTTTATGTTCAATGATTATGTCGGGTTGGTTAACTGATGTCTCAATGAGAAAGTCATAATCGCCCCCCCCTTTTTTCATTATTTACACGCGAACCAAACAGCCATACTTCTGCATCTTCACCAAAGTGATGTTGAGTGAATATTTTGATAGTCTCAGTTTGCTGGGGTGATAATCGCATTGCTATAACTCATTTAAATTATTGTCATTTATAGTACAAGAAGTTAGTGCCGTTTAATTAGTAACCCGTAAACATAGTTCCAGTGAAATATATGCCTCTGAACAGTTTGAGTCGACAACCGAATTGCACCCTACAGACCTAATTCTATGCTTTACTTTGTAAAATCGAGCTTTGCTTTAGAACAATCCAATTTAAGATAGCGCTCTTTTAGCGAGACTCTACCATACTTAGCTTAATGTCATGAAACTTAAGCTATATTATACTTATGGCTTGCAAACTAAATTAAGGCTAGGAAATATTTCAGGGTCAGACTTCAATGCCGGTCGGGGCTTGCAACCCCAATCAAAATGTTTATATGCATCCAAACGGCGCTATATAATCAAAAGCAGGCTTGTTTCTTCGGTAATCTTTCAAAGATAATGGCAATATCAAACGTTTGAGACGGGCTTATAAACCTCGTCTCGCGAGTGTTTTGGCTTAGCTTGAAGCGTATGGGTTGCAAACCCTGACCGGCTTTGAGCTATTTTTACTTATAACTCATTGGGGACTGCAAAGTAACCGCCTGTTTTTGAAGCGCCGCGAAATTCAATGTTTTTAGTGTCTTTAAGCTTCTTAAGCCAGCGTTCAATATTTTTGCTTGAGGTCGGCACTTTCTCAGCAAGCGATGGTACCCGAAGGCCAGGATACTGTCTTATGATTGCAAGCAAGGAATTTGCTCCCTCATTTGCTCCCTCATCTTTAAGTTGAGAAAAACGCTCTTTTTCCTTGCCTAAGGTTTCTTTAAAAACAGTTACCGCCATTCCACCCTGAGTAACTTCGTATACCGGCTCAGGCAAACCATAAGCTACAAAGGCTTCAATGGCTCTACGTACGCCACTGCCATATTTCTCGATCAAATTAAGTTCTTTAAAGATTGAGGCAATTTGTTTGTTACGTAGATGGGATTTGTAGTGGCCTGATTTAATCTTTTCAACGGTCAAGTCTTCTAGCAGAGTGCCGGGGTTAAAGAATTCGATACGTTCGTCAAAAATCTTAATGGTTGAATCATTGGCACTACGATAATCACGATGGACTATCATATTAATCACGATTTCTCGAATAGCATCCATAGGATAATCCCAACGCTCTTCTCTCTTTGGATTGCCGGTAATAATATAGGCTTTGTTTGTGTGCTTATGAATGAAATCCATAATTCGGGTAACTTGCTCGACAAGTGAGTCTTTGCTAGTAATACTGTCTTTGATGACCGTTTGAGTAGCAAAGCGACCGGCTTCAATAGTACTGAGCAATACATCATTTTTTGAAAACAACAAATGACAACCGAAAGTGGGGCGCCCTTCTTTGATGAGTTCAAACTTTTCAAGCACAGCCTCGAAAGAGGCTTTAAGCGAAAGTGTATCAGCAAAGGCTTGTACCTTAGTGTGGGAAATGCTGTCTAATCCATGAACTGGATCAGAATGGTAATCCCAACTTGAGTTGATCAATTTAATGTGGGCATCAGAAATTTCTGTGGGCGACATTTGATGATTGGCGTTGCCAATGCGCTTAAAATAACGACCTTTGCACGCCACTGGCTTAACGGGATATTCATCTACACTAATAACGGCGATTGTTTTACCATCAAGCACGATAACTTCAATATCGGGAATAACACTGGGTGTCGTATTCTGCTTGCATTGGTTAACCCAACCTTGCAGAGTTTCCGCTTTAATATCAACACCTGTGATTTGACCTGCATCACTTACCCCAACTAACACCAGACCGCCTTTAGAATTGGCAAAAGCTACCAAGGTTTCAATAAGCTCTTTCTGAAAGCTAGTTTTAAATTCGATTCGAGCGCTCTCACCCTGTTGAATAAGCTTACGAAAATAATCATCTGTGTCAGGCGCTTTACTTAAAGGGTACATAATATAGGCTCTATGTGAAATACAGTGGGTAAACCGTCATTCTGGCAAGGACTGCCGGAAACCAGTTGCCATGAATGGCAATAAGCTGCATTACTATAAATTTCATGATAGACGCTCTATCATTTGTTATGTACATCCATGTGCTCTGGATCCCGGTATTCCATGCCGGGATGACGGATATAGCGTGTTTTTAATATTTACCCACTACGAGTCATATAGAGCCATAATAAAGGTGAACCAGATTTTTGATGACCATTTATGTAGCAATGCGACCAGCCTCAATCGCGCTGAGTAATACATCGGTTGTTGAGAACACTAATTGTCGTGCGATGACGCCCGATAATAATATGAGCAACGAATGTCATTGTATCCAGCCTCGATGTTTTATTTCAGCTGTCATTTTGTCGGCTGTGCAAATGAGTGTGGGTACAAATAGATGTCCTGTTTGCAAGGCATTAGCGAGCACAGCAGGATCTTCAATGTATTCGTGAACCATCTGGTTCCTGAGATTGCGCATCGTCATCCATTCATCAGTCGAATTAAGAAAACCCAAGCGTTCCGCTAGATCAAAGTTATCTATGGCAGACGCTGTTCTTTCGCCTAATGCTATCAAAAGCTGAGGTAGGAACTTATCGCCTAAGGTGTCTTGTAGACGACCAAAGCGACTAACAAAGACCTCTACACGCTCTGCCAACTCAATATCACTCTCAAGCATTGCTACTTGCGCTAATGTGAATTCATCTTTAAACAAGCGTGAATCCGTAATAACAAGATACTGACACTCTTTACGTACCACGCGCGATAAAAACTGTAGACGCAATAAAATCTTAGGTTCTAATGTCATAGCAACTGTCCTTCTTTAAATGCAATATCATGAATAGGCAAATGCATTAAATTGGGCGCACTGATTAACACATCTACTTTACGCCCAAACATGACTCGAGACACTCGTGCAGACACAAATGCAGCAATTAGTGCTGGATTATCAACGGGATCAGGCAATTCAAGCAATATATCAACATCTCCGCCTCGTTTAACTTCATCAAGTCTGGAGCCAAAAACCCGCACTTGGCATGCGTCTCCAGCTACTTGGCAGGCAATATCACGGATAAGCTGTATTTGTTGATTTGTTAGACGCATAATTTCTTCAAATAGGTTTAGATGATAACCCGACCGAACATAAATTCTTCTATTGCTGTAAAACCCACTAACGAATTGTTGGCATGTATGCCATCTACTTTTGCAGCCGCCAAATAAACTTGATCGGGCTTTTCTGTCTCAGAAAAATGCCTAACTGCCTGTTGATCAGTTAAATCAAGTTCGGCATGGGTACGCATAACCAGATTGGCTGACCTTGGCTTTTGAGTATACGTATGATAGCTGAGCCCAACATACCCGGGTGCCCTGCTACATAAATTTTATTGGATTGTGTCATTAGCTATGTGTTTTTTATCAGTTCATGCGCTCAAGTTAAAAAAGTGCTCTAGCAATCTAAAGCGCAACTTACTTAATCATGATGCTTGGTGAACTTTTTAGTTTTATGTAATGTAACTCAAAATTGCTACATTTTATCATCTTTCTGGGGCGGGAGGGGGCAAACAAAGACACCAATTAAATTTATTTATTTTGTAAAATCAATGTTATTTCATCTTCTCTAAGACCAGTCAGTTCACTTATTGTTCGTATTGGCAAACCAATTTGATGTGCATTTAAGACCATTTTTGTTGTTGCATTGAATTCACCTTGTTGCAATCCCTGCTCTAAACCTTGTTCCAATCCCTGCTCCAAACCTTGCTCTAAGCCTTGTTCCAAACCCTGTTGCAACCCCGTTTTAGTAGCAAGTTCTATTGAGCTTTTTTGAATATAAATCCAGTCCTTCTTTTTATGCTGAAGCTCCAATTCCTCTTCGCTTAAACCCGCTTCGTTAGCAACATTAAACGCTTTTTCCAATTCCTGCTCTAGGTTATCAGGTATGTAATTTAGATCCCCGGCGTTTTTTATAAAATAAATCCATTTATCCTGAATTGTTTCAAGCTCTTCCTCGGTTTTAATAAA
>QVQF01000101.1 GCA_003584895.1 Methylococcales bacterium | reverse complement strand
CATCGAATTCAGCTAAAGCATTTTTGATATTTTCAGTGCTTGTAGTCGGATTAGCTTTTGCGAGCGTTACATATATCATTGCTTGCTTAATGTGTTCTTGCGAATCGATAGATGTCGTTGTTGGAACGGATGCTACAGGCTGTAATTTTGCAACTGGCTCTACTAGTGAAGCGGGTGGTGTTTCAATAGTGGGTTTTGAAGCTGGCTGTGGCGTAGCATCAATCATTTCAGTCATACTGATAGCATTTTCATCAGGAACATTAACTGACGATGAATTGACACCCATAAGCAGCCAAGCCAATACACCGCCGACTAGGATGACTAGGATAACCGCACCACCAACAATCAGTGTTTGCATTCTTTTTTTACGAGCCATATCAGTCGCATTATTTGCAGATGCACCTTCAGGCTGCATAGGCTTTCCACAATCTGGGCATTTACCATCTTGTGGAATTTCAATAAATTCACTCCGCATTGCTGCATCACAATTAACGTTTTTACATTTCGATCTTGCCATATCTTAAATCTCCTAAAAAAAATCAAATTAAACCGTCAATCATAGCGATTGATGTTTTAGTACTTTCACGCAATTTTATATAAAAGGCGTCTTCGGTATTGTTATCTCGATTGGATAACACAATGCCTAACTGATCACGCAATTTTTCTTTCAAAGCATCGCGTGAATTTGCAATTTCATAGGTTTCAGATTTAAGGATTAAATTCACAGCCTTTTCAAGATAGAAAACTTGATCTTCTGTTGCCCCTTTTAGTACATCTTGTAACACAGCACTAGATACTGAATTACCATCATTTGATTTAACTAGCAACGAAATCACTTCATTCGGATAAAAGTGATATTCTGGCAAACCATCTAAATCAATAGTTTCTAAACGCCAGCGCTGTTTATTCGTTGCAGCATCGATTTGTAATTGTAATAAATCCAAACCAATCGCCAATTGATACAACGGTAAAATTCGATTACCCATTTGATCAGGGCGAGGACGGTATAATTCAGGCAAGCGATCAGCAGGGTGATCTTCAATATGCACTTCAAGTTTTGCGCGAGCAGGATTTTGTTGCAAACGCAAATCGTATTTCTCTTTCAAAAACTGCACTGGCTGTAAAAAACGTAATGGAAAGCCGAATTTAAAACTAACCAACGAAATTTGATTCAAATTGCGTGAACTATCTACGATGCAAACTGTAAGTCCTGGTGTTTGATTGCTTACAAACAAAGTTGCTAACTCTTCACGGAATGCATTAACTTCTTCACAACGTGGCAAGATAACTGCCATCACCGCACTAGGTGCAGTGGTAATTTCACTTTGATTAAAACGCATAAACGTTTGTGTGCTAGTCACAATGTCACGAATGTAAGAACGCAACTTTTCTTTATCTTGGAATTGTCCAGCAAGCCTAGACACGATATTTGCACCAATTAAGCGATTATTTATACTCGTCTCTTCATCATGTGCCTGTTGAGAATTTTCTCTAGCTACTTGTTCAAGGATATTTCGTAAATCACCGTGATGTAGCAAAGCAGAAAAATATTTTTCTTTACTACGTGAATCAACCTTGTTGGTCTCAGCGGTGTTCACAAATTCAGAACGTGAGCGTTGTGCCCATTGTTTTTGTTTACTCTCTGCAATTAAAAGACTGCGGCAGAATTCTTGAACTTTGTCAGGTTCATAAAATTTAATGAGATTTTTTTTGATATCTGAGCCTTCTTGAACACAACAAGTCGCTGCCTGGCGTTTATCAAAGAATTGTTGTGAGTCTTCAATTGAACGTTTTAATTCAGCAAACATCACTTGGATTTTATCTCTAAATTCAACTAAACAACGTTGTAATAGTTGCTCTGCAAAACGCCAAGCTACATTCAAAGTTTGTAACTCATAATACTCACGCAAACATTCCGATTGGCTTTCGAAAAGTGTTTCTTTTTTGCCAGACAATTTCCCTAAAATACCAACATTAGCCCATGAATCTTTGTTTTTTGAAATTAAATCACGTAATTCACCACGGCGATTTTCCATTGCTTTAATTCGACCATTTATTGTGTTGATACGATTCTTTGTGTCATCAGTCAAATCTTTCAACATGGTTTGCAAATCAACAAAACCGTATTCACCTTCTTGCCATTTTAAATACATCCACGATTGCATAGTACTAACGATTTCAGTAATGTGTGTGTTTTCACGCCCCAAATCATCTTGTTTTGATTTATAAAAAACCTCAACACCTATACTTCTGAAGTTTTTAGTATAATGATCTTCAAAAGACTTCTGAAGATCATCTAAACGACTATCGCGACCATTTTGTTCTGGGGTTGCCCAAGCATTATTTTTTACCTCATTAGCGGTTAAAAGCCATTCATCTTGGATATCATTCCATTTTGCAATAGTTTCATTTTCTAATAAGCCCTCTGATAGGGTAATTTGGTTATTTGCTAATTTCCACAGGCGTCGATTAGATTCTTTTTGAACAAAATCAGAAAATACAGAATTTTTCGCTTCAGCACGGTAGCGCGTATCACCTGGCATCCAATTGTTGTAAAGCATCTGTAAAATTGATTGTACTGCAAAGCAAGCAGCTAAATGCTCACGAATTTCTTCATCAGGTATAACGATTTTTTTTACACCAAACGTTTGCCAGCGCACCGAGCGTAACTTGAAATTCTGATCACTTCCTTTGGATTCATCAGGAATATTAAAGTTTTCAAGCGAAATAGCCGACTTTACATTTTGTGGGATTGACGCACTCGGATCGTCGAGTAAGAAAACGCGTTGATATAACAATTGGGCAAATAGTTGAGTAACTTCTTGAACAGGGATCTTAATACTTGACTCGTTCACATTATCCAAAATGAAACAGCCCTGCAATCGATCTTTTAATTTTGTCGAATTAGTGCTGGCGTTTTCAAATCGTTGTGTTTGTCCTGTTAAATCAATCGGCGCAAAAAGAGGCCCACCTTTATTCGGTGTTTCACTAGTATCTGAAACTAAATAAGCATTCAATTCTTGTAGCGCTGCATAACCATTGGCGTAATAGTTTGTTTTTTCACCATTACTTGCCCATGGCGAATTTTCCTCTGGCAACAAAACGTACAAATAAATTGGGTAATATGTTGAGTTAGGAAATTTGGCACGTAATTGGGCAATCACATGAAGAAATGAACCACTCCCAGTACCCCCGGCTAATCCAGTACAAACATGAAATTGAGTACCTTGTTGATTACTGGCGCTTTCTAACTGATGAGTTAATGTCAGAACATGAGAGACAAAATTTGTACATTCGGGCTCGAATAACGCTACACCTAAACGACGAATTTGACCACCTGCCGTTTCATTGATGTTCATAGAAGAAAAAATTTCTGACCATTCTTCTTTTTTACCAATGTATCGGTGCGTCACAGGGTAATTTTGTGGATCATTCAAACGCACACTTAAATTGTTTTGCGAAATTGGGAACAAACTTTCTTTATTTAAACCAATGTCGCTACCAATATCATCCTGTGTTTTCCATGTTTCACTTGCTGCCATGTCTGGCTTGCTCGAATCCGTGTACAAATATTTAATATAAATAGGCGTATTGGGTTTGAAACGTGATTGATTCGGATCGTTACAACGAAATTCTTCGTTAATTGCTTTGCGAAGATTTTTTATAGTTTTGCCGCCTGTGCCACCTAAACCAATAATCAAATGATTGTTAGACATGATTTTTCCTTATGAATTTTTAGAAACGGACGAATGTGAAGAATGAATCTGAATTTTCTTTAAAGAGTCATAAGCAATCCAGCCAAAACAGATGCCATACCAAATAATAATTTTAAATATGAGCAAAAGTCGAATTAGCAAAATGACATGAGAAATTTGTGTTTCTAATTCCGTAGAAATCTGCATAACTGCTAGCTGAACCCCTCGATCTATTGGATAAGCCGTTCCTGGATGTAAATTAAGATATTCATTAACATCTTTATTCACTTTCTCTGCAGATACGTTTTGTGTTGCGCCAATAACAGTAGAAATAAAAGGGAAATTTAAGTTAAAATTCTCAATCGCATCATCAGAAATTATCTGACTGGATTTAATTCGTGATTCAAGCTTTGTCAAAGGAATCAGTTTTCCACCTTGTTCGGGTGCTGGGTAAGTTGTGAAATCTTCCAAACCCAATTTTTTTATTTCGTAATACTGTCGTTTAAATTGTTGATCATTCCAAGCTTTATTTTGGACCAGCGAGTCGCGCCAATTTAAAATCATGGCGGCTAGACTTGGTTTTAAATATGCTGCAGATGCATAAATTGTTGGAATCGATGGCGTCAGCAAAACCGCTAGGAATCCACATAAAATGTGCTGACCAATAGTTAATTGATAAGGTTTATAAAACAAGCGACCAAAAAATGCAGCAAATACCCACAACCCTAAACCTAAAGCCAATCCGCTAACTAACAATTCTGCGTATAAAACTCTTTCATGATCAATTAGTAAGATGTTAGTACTTGAAAAAATTGAAAACAAATTAATGA
>QVQF01000194.1 GCA_003584895.1 Methylococcales bacterium | reverse complement strand
CGAGGCGACAACTACATTGACAATTTCCGGTTTTGTCGGGGGTCGGTAGAGAGGGCTTCCTGCCCTCCTACCGCCTCGCGGCATCCATGCCGCGCCCCTTCGGGCTAATCCCGACAAAACCTGCGGTGCTCGGCGCGGCAAACGAGATTAAGTCGACGACGTAACTGCGCAATATTAACTAGCAACTAAAATAGAAACCAGTTATGGAGATAGATCCTAGTATTGATGAAGCCTGGATGCGTTATGCGTTTAGATTAGCGCAGCGTGCTGAAGAACAGGGTGAGGTGCCTGTGGGTGCCATCATTGTAAAGAATGATCTCTGTATTGCTGAAGGATGGAATGCGGTCATTGATCGTCATGATCCAACGGCTCACGCTGAAATAGTCGCCTTAAGAGCAGCTGGCTTGGCGTTGGAAAATTACCGCTTAGGGTCTGTTACCCTCTATGTGACCTTAGAGCCTTGTGTTATGTGTATGGGGGCCATTAGTCATGCGCGTATTAATCGACTGGTATTTGGCGCTTATGATACTAAGCGAGGCGCTGTCTGCAATGCTTTAAGCCTTACCGACGCCAGTTTTTTAAATCATCGGGTTAACTGGGTCGGCGGGATTTTAGAACACGAATGTTCTGGGCTGTTGCGTGACTTTTTTAAAGCTAGGCGCTGATTAATCTTCTCGTAAGTCTTTATAGCGATTAATTAAAGCATTGGTAGAGCAATCATGAGTAGTAATGAGTTCATCATTTTTAAGTTCTGGCAAAATGACTCCGGCTAGTACTTTACCTAATTCAACGCCCATTTGATCAAAGGAGTTAATGTTCCAAATGACACCTTGGACGAAAATTTTATGTTCGTAAAAGGCTAATAAGGAGCCTAAGTTTTTAGGTGTCATTTTATTAAAAAGAAAAGAATTTGATGGTTTGTTACCGTCAAATACTTTTGACGCCACTAACAAACTATCAGTTTGTTGCTCTGGGCTTAGTTTCTTTTTAACTTCTTCTTCAGTGAGGCCATTCATTAAGGCTTCAGGTTGAGCTAGAAAGTTTGAAATTAAAATATCATGATGCTCAGGGAGTTTGTAATGACTGTTGGCAGCCGCTAAAAAATCACAAGGTATTAGTTTAGTGCCTTGGTGTATCAGTTGGAAAAAAGCATGTTGACCATTAGTGCCGGGTTGTCCCCAAATGATAGGGCCGGTGTTATAGTCGACTTTTTCGCCTTGCAGATTAATGCTTTTGCCATTACTTTCCATGTCGCCTTGTTGAAAGTAATCAGCAAAATAACGCATAGATTGATCATAAGGCAATAAAGCATGAGATTCGGCATTAAAGAAATTGTTATACCAAACGCCCAGTAAGGCCATGATGACAGGTATGTTTTCTTCAAAAGGCGCGTTAAAGAAGTGGCAGTCGGCTTCGTAAGCGCCTAGTAAGAGTTCTTCAAAGTTATCCATGCCTATATATAAAGCAATGGATAAGCCTACGGCTGACCATAGAGAATAACGTCCACCTACCCAATCCCAAAATTCAAACATGTTGTCGGTATCAATACCAAACTCAGCGACATTTTCCGCATGAGTTGAAATGGCCACAAAGTGTTTGGCAACAGCTTTTGAGTCTTGTGCTTCAGCTAGAAACCAGGTTTTGGCTGATTTTGCATTCATCATGGTTTCTTGAGTATTAAATACTTTGGAGGCAATGATAAAGAGAGTGGTTTCTGGTGAAAGACATTTTAAGACTTCAACAATATTGATTTGATCAATATTAGAAACATAATGTACTTTTAAAGAAGCTGAACTATAAGGTGATAGCCCCATTGAAACCATTTTTGGGCCTAAACCTGAGCCACCTATACCAATATTGACTACGTCAGTGATAGCTTTTCCGGTATAGCCTTTCCATTCACCCGAGCGGACGGAGGCACAAAAAGTACGCATTTTTGCGAGTACCCGATTGATATCAGGCATCACGTCTTGCCCATCAACATAAACAGGTTTATTAGATCTATTACGTAGAGCAGTATGAAGAACAGCTCTATGTTCGGTGGTATTGATTTTCTCACCGGAAAATAGTGCTTTTATTTTTTTATCTAGTTCTGCTTCCTTAGCAAGATCGATTAATAATGTCTTGGTTTGCTCTGTTATTCTGTTTTTGGAATAATCAAAAAGAATTTCATTAAACTGGATAGAAAACTTGTCGAACCGATTGATGTCTTTTTTGAAAGCATCACGCAGACTATCATTTTTGGTAAGTTCATAATGATTTTGTAAGGCAATCCACGCTTTTGAGGTTGTCAAAGACGACATGTTTAAGGCTCCGTTTAAAATAGTTAGCTTAAGTCTACGAAAAGCAAGACCGGATAGCAATAGCACAATAATTGTATTGCTATTTACTGACGGTAAGCTCAATATTTTTCATAAGATAGTTTTAGCTTTAAATACTCATTAATAACGTATGATTTCGCTATCTTTATGAGGGTGGTTTTATTTACAAACCTTTTTATAAGATGTTGATGGTTTTAGGTAGGTTTATGTTTTGTGTTCTTTAGATTTAGTTATCATGTCTAACATCAGCAAAATATTAATAGGGACTTTGTTTTTTATCAATGTCTTTATTTAGCCTGAGGGGTATGTTAGAGTTCGCAGTGCTATAGCTCCGATCCATAGCAGCGCACATTATTGTTGGCTAAAGCAAGCATAATGGCGCAAGTAAATTTTTATATATAATAATAAGTATTTATCGAAACGGGAAGGTATTATGAACACAGCGCAATTATTAAAGAAGGTTTACCTTGTACTTTTGGGGGTGTTATTCTCGGCATCAGTATGGGCGCATGGAGGTGCAGCAGGTACCGATACGGATCAATGTAAATTTGAATTACAACCCACACATTGGATTCATTACACAGCTTATCAACCTAAGGCGTTTCCAGCCGAAGAGTTTTGCGGTAACTTACCAGGTATAGATACATTAACTCAATTAGTTTTCGACTATCAGGACATGAAATATAGAAACATGTTGGTTGAGTTCGAAGTCACTAAAGAGCCAGAAGGTACGCGCGTATTTTTCTTACCTAGTGCTAAGCATAAAAAAGGCTCTATTAATTTAGAATTGCCAAATGGTGTGCCTGAAGCGGGTCAATATTTGATCCATATTACTTTGGTACCTGATACTGCTGATACTGAAAATCGCACGCAAGGTGAGCGATTAGACGTACACATGGGCTTTAAGGCCGGTGGTGGACAGCAAGTTAGCAGAAACAGTATGCTACTTTATGCGTTTTTTGCTTTTGCTGGTTTATATGTGTTGTATTTGTCAAATGCTGGTTTTAAACGTAAAGTCGATGAAATCATTGGTAAAGTTAAAGATTGATTAAATCGCGGCATGTTTTACCTGCGTGATTGACCCTGATAGGCCTGTTGTATGCACTCCTTAGTAGTTGTGTGCAGCTGGGCCTATTTTTAATGGGTGCCGATTTTATTAAGAATTAAAGAGGAAATAAATAATGGTAAAGTTATTGTCGGTTGGTGTGCTGTTGATGCTTTTTTCTGTGCCTGTATTGGCTCAGGATTATGAAGATCATGACGGTATGCTTATGAATCACGGCGATGGCCATTTGATGGACATGGCAGGCGGTATGGTAATGGGGCAAAATGCTGATACTTTACCAGGCGGTTGTGATCGCATATCAGAAACCAAAGAAATTACGGTCCATGCAGGACACAAATATGCCGAGAAATTTCCAGGCAGAATGTTCGCATTTGATACTCAGGAATTTAACTTCAAACCTTGTACCAAGTTAACGGTGCATTTTGTTAATGAAGATAATATACGTCATCAGTGGATGATGCATGGATTACCCAAATATTTATACCCTAAAGGTATGTTTCACTTAGAGGCTTCAGGTCCTTCAAAAATATCAGGAACTTTGATTTTACCTCCAGGTGATAAAACTTATTTAGTGCATTGCGACATTGCGCAGCACATGGAAAAAGGCATGAAAGCCCAGCTCAAAGTCGGTAAAGGAGATGGTGATTTACCTAGTATTCCCGGTGTAACTGCGTATATTGTCGCTGATGATTACAAGGCTACCTTGCCTGAGTTAGCCATTAAAGCTGAAGCAGATGCAGCGACAGCAGCTAAAGCGGTTGCAATAGCGCCACCAGTAAAACCCGTTGTTAAAGCGCCTGCGCCAGATGATTCAAGTATTACAGGCGTAACGGTCATCGGTTTAGCCATAGGGCTACTGATATCACCTTTTTTAGCGCGCAAATTTAAAGGTATGAGTGCTGCTGAAGTAGTTACTTATGTTTTTGATTTACTAAGAACCAGTTTTGATTCATTGGTAAAGTGGCTAGCTAATTTAATGACGATCATTATGGCGAATAAGAATAAGATTTTACCGAAGAAATAAAGACTAATAACGTGAAGCCCTGTTATCTTTGGTTACAGGGCTTTTTTTTGAGAGAAAAATGCAAGAAACATTAACGGGTATTTCGGGGTTGTTTATTAGTGCCTTTATATCCTCTACGATAGCCCCCG